>NZ_JALVUC010000001.1 GCF_027023865.1 Thermococcus sp.
TCAAAACCTGTATTGTCCCTGAAGCTCTGGCCGTCAGCGTGGACGAGTCTGACATTTTTAATTCCTAAAATCTTTATCTTTTCTCTCATTCTCATCAACCGGTCGTAGGAATAATCCACCGCTACAATCTCTCCCTTATTCTCCATCAGCGCCGCCACGTGGAAGGTCTTTGAACCTGGGGCTGCCGCTAGATCAAGGATCCTGTCTCCAGGTTCGGGGCTTAGGACGTGGGCGACGTAGGCTGAAGCCAGATCCTGGATTACGAACTTCCCTTCCCTGTACCACTCGAACCTCGTGACCGGTGTTTTGTATTTAAGAACTTTCAGGACATCAGGAACAGGAGTTAAGGCAGTCCTAACGCCCTTTTCTTCAAGGTAGTCTCTCAGCGAGTCCACGTCCGTCTTCAGGGTATTAGCTCTAACGTAGTATCTCTGCGGCCTGTTGTTGCTGAGGAACAGACGAACGGCTTCGTCATAGCCCAAAAGGTCGATGATGTACTCAACGTACCAGCGTGGATGGGAGAATTTAACTGAGAGCCACTCTGCTCTGTCTTTTTCCTTCAGCTTCTTTAGCGCCTTTTCGATGTCGAACTTCTCTATCGAGTGCATCAATGCGTTGACGAACTTAGCCCCTGAGAAATCGAGGCGCTCCTTAACAACGCGGATTATCGAGTCAGTGGCAACGGCGGGCGGGACCTTTCGGAAGTGTATCTCAAATGTTCCTATCCTTAAGAGATTTGTCAGATAGGGGTCGAGGTCTTCAACCGTTGAGCCTTTAAGGGCTGAATTAATTATGAAATCGATTTTAGCCCGCCACTTCTCAATCTCAAAGACGTAGGCGTGGGCCAAACCCCTCGCCTTCTCACGATCTTTTCCGGTTGCCCTTTTGAAGACCCTCTCGAGGGCATGCTTCGATGACAGCTCGCGTTCCTCAACTAGGCTTAACGCGTCCGCCACCATCTCATGAAAGCCCACACGGTAAAACAGCTCCATGGGCAGGACTCCGATGGGAGCTTTAAAAATGTGGTGGTGAGGTTTATTAGGAAGAACGTTTAACCCAGAGACGGTGGTAGCATGGAGGAGGTTGATAGGTTAGTGTTCAATTTTCCCCTCTTCAAAGATTATCGGGAAAAGGAGCGGTTCCTCAAGGTCGTTGGACTCTTAGTGAGCCACCAGATAACGTTTGAGAAAGCTGCCGAGCTTCTGGACATGAGGCTAGAAGAGCTGGTGTTCCTCCTCGACAAGCTCGGGGTGGGATACTCACTTCTCGATGAGGAAGAGATAAAACTTGAGAGAGAAGAGGCCGATAAACTCATGGGGGAGCTGAAACGTGAGGACCGTCTTTAATTCGTCCCCACTTATAATCCTTGGAAAGCTTGGATACTTAACTAGTTCGATAGCACTTTTTGGAGAGGTTTACGCTCCTGAGGGAGTTCTGCTGGAGATCACCACGAAGGAGGATGAGGTAAGCGCCCTTCTGCGAGAACTTACGGAGAGGAACCTTATCTCAGTCATGGAAATTGAGAAAATCACCGAGTTGGAGTATCTGGGACTTCACAGGGGGGAACTGGGGGCAATAACCCTTGCAAAGTGCCTCGATGCTGTGGTCGTTCTCGATGACCTGAAAGCCAGGAAAGCCGCAAGACTTGAGGGCTTGAATGTTATAGGTACGCTGGGCATACTGAGGATTTTAAACGAAACCGGCATGCTCAAAGAATCCCCCCAAACGCTTTTGGAAATTTTAACCCATGTTGGTTTCCGGATTCGCCCCGAGCTGTTTTACAAGGTTATGGGTGAGAAAGAATGATTCTCGATACTGACTACATCACCGAAGACGGAAGGCCCGTCATCAGGGTGTTCAAGAAAGAGAACGGCGAGTTCAAGATAGACTACGACAGGAACTTTGAGCCGTACATCTATGCTCTCCTGAGGGACGATTCAGCGATTGAAGACATCAAAAAGATCACAGCCGAGAGGCACGGCACGACGGTGAGAGTAGTTAGGGCCGAGAAGGTGAAAAAGAAGTTCCTCGGCAGGCCGATTGAGGTCTGGAAGCTCTACTTCACCCACCCCCAGGATGTTCCGGCGATAAGGGACAGAATAAGAAAACATCCCGCCATTGTAGACATCTACGAGTACGACATACCCTTCGCAAAAAGATACCTTATCGACAAGGGCTTAATCCCGATGGAGAGAGATGAAGAACTCAAGATGCTTGCCTTCGACATTGAGACACTCTATCACGAGGGTGAAGAGTTCGCCGAGGGACCGGTTCTCATGATAAGCTATGCCAGTGAGGAAGGGGTAAGAGTTATAACCTGGAAGAAAATCAACCTTCCCTACGTCGACGTCGTCTCCACCGAGAAGGAGATGATAAAGCGCTTCCTCAAGGTCGTCAAGGAGAAGGACCCGGATGTTCTCATAACTTACAACGGTGACAACTTCGACTTCGCCTACCTCAAAAAGCGCTGTGAAAAGCTCGGTGTAAACTTCACGCTCGGCAGGGACGGTAGCGAACCGAAGATACAGAGGATGGGTGACCGTTTTGCCGTCGAGGTAAAGGGAAGGATTCACTTCGACCTCTACCCCGTCATAAGGCACACCGTCAACCTGCCCACTTACACGTTGGAGGCCGTCTACAAGGCCATCTTTGGGCAGCCAAAGGAGAAGGTCTATGCCGAAGAGATAGCGCAGGCCTGGGAAACGGGCGAGGGCTTAGAAAGGGTGGCACGCTACTCAATGGAGGATGCACAGGTTACCTACGAGCTGGGAAGGGAGTTCTTTCCAATGGAGGCCCAGCTCTCGCGCCTCGTCGGGCAGAGCTTCTGGGACGTCTCGCGTTCCAGCACGGGCAACCTCGTTGAGTGGTTTCTCCTGAGGAAGGCCTACGAGAGGAACGAGCTGGCACCAAACAAGCCTTCCAACCGGGAACTTGAGAGGCGCAGGGGTGGCTACACCGGTGGCTATGTCAAGGAGCCTGAGAAAGGACTGTGGGAGAATATAGCTTACCTCGATTACAAAGCTCTTTACCCCTCGATCATCATCACCCACAACGTCTCGCCTGACACTCTCAACCGCGAGGGTTGTAAAGAGTACGACGAGGCTCCGCAGGTTGGTCACAGGTTCTGCAAGGACTTCCCCGGCTTCATCCCGAGCCTCCTCGGCGACCTCTTGGAGGAGAGGCAGAAGATAAAGAAGCGTATGAAGGCCACGATAGATCCGCTGGAGAAGAAGCTCCTCGATTACAGGCAACGGGCCATTAAGATCTTGGCCAATTCATTCTACGGCTACTATGCCTATGCAAAGGCCCGCTGGTACTGCAAGGAATGCGCCGAGAGCGTTACCGCGTGGGGTAGGGGATACATTGAAATGACCATGAGAGAAATAGAGGAGAAGTTCGGGTTTAGAGTGCTCTACGCAGATAGCGTCACCGGGGATACGGAGATTATCATCAGAAGACGGGGCAGAATTGAGTTCGTTCCAATTAAGAACCTCTTTGAGTGCGTTGATTACAGGGTTGATGAGAAAGAGTACTGTGTTCTTAATGGGGTTGAGGCGCTAACACTGGACAACAGGGGTAGGCTAGTGTGGGAAAGAGTTCCATACGTCATGAGGCATAAAACAGACAAGAGAATTTACAGAATATGGTTCACCAACTCTTGGTATCTAGATGTTACAGAAGACCATTCTCTGATAGGCTACCTGAACACAAGCAAGGTCAAACCCGGAAAGCCCTTAAAAGAGCACTTCGTCGAGGTCAGGCCTGAAGAACTGGGGGATATAGTTAAGTCACTCATTACACCCAATCGGCCAATTGCTCGCCCCATCAAGGCCAACCCAATTGCCGTCAGGCTCTGGGAGCTTATTGGCCTGCTAGTTGGAGATGGTAGCTGGGGAGGGACTTCACATTGGGCCAAATACTACGTTGGCCTCTCCTGTGGGCTGGATAAGTCTGAGATAGAGAGGAAAGCTCTAAAGCCTCTAAAGGAGGCAGGCATTATCTCTAACTACTACGACAAAAACAAGAAGGGCGATGTTTCCATATTCTCCAAGTGGCTCGCGGGATTCATGATCAAATACTTCAAAGATGAAAACGGGGGCAAAACCATTCCCAGCTTCATGTTAAACCTTCCGAGGGAATACATAGAGGCCTTTCTACGGGGATTGTTCTCAGCGGACGGAACAGTGAGTTTACGTAGGGAAATCCCCGAAATTAGACTGACAAGCGTTAACAGAGAGCTTAGTGATGCCGTGAGGAAGTTGCTGTGGCTGGTTGGGGTCTCCAACTCACTATTCACCGAAACCAAGCCAAACCGGTATCTGGAGAAAGGAAATGGAACGCATTCAACTCACGTGAGGATAAAGAACAGGCATCGCTTTGCCGAGAGGGTAGGCTTCCTCATAGACAGAAAATTCACCAAACTCTTGGAGAATCTAGGGGGGCATACAACCAAGAAGAGGACTTACAAATATGATTTCGATCTGGTATATCCCAAGAAAATCGAAGAGATAGCCCACGACGGCTACGTCTACGATATAGAGGTTGAGGGAACCCACAGATTCTTTGCCAATGGAATACTCGTTCACAACACCGATGGATTTTTCGCGACTATACCCGGGGCAGACGCCGAAACCGTCAAAAAGAAGGCTAAAGAGTTCCTAGATTACATCAACCCTAGACTGCCCGGTCTTCTGGAGCTCGAGTACGAGGGCTTTTACAGGCGCGGTTTCTTCGTGACGAAGAAGAAGTACGCCGTAATCGACGAGGAGGGCAAGATAACGACACGCGGGCTTGAAATCGTCAGGAGGGACTGGAGCGAGATAGCGAAGGAGACGCAGGCAAGAGTCCTCGAAGCCATATTGAGACACGGTGACGTTGAAGAGGCCGTTAGGATCGTCAAAGAGGTGACGGAGAAGCTGAGCAAGTACGAGGTTCCGCCCGAAAAGCTCGTCATCCACGAGCAGATCACGAGGGATCTAAGGGACTACAAAGCAACCGGACCACACGTGGCCATAGCGAAGCGCCTCGCTGCCAAGGGGGTTAAAATCCGGCCCGGAACGGTCATCAGCTACATCGTGCTGAAAGGCTCCGGAAGGATAGGAGACAAGGCGATACCCTTCGACGAGTTCGACCCCACGAAGCACCGCTACGATGCAGACTATTACATCGAGAACCAGGTTCTGCCAGCGGTTGAGAGGATTCTAAAGGCCTTCAGTTACAGGAAGGAGGACCTACGCTACCAGAAGATGCGGCAGGTTGGACTGGGGGTGTGGCTGAAGCCGAAGGGAGAGAGATGAAATTTACGTCTTTAGATGAATCCAGTACTGATATTTCCCTTTTCTTTTGATTCTGAGTTTTCCTTGAACGCAATACTCTCTAGAGGGCATCTTCCAAATTTGGGGTTGCAATGAGGTTGTGTGGCCACACCTATAGTGTGGGGGGGTTATGCAACTTTATCCTACCAGTACCAGCAGTAAATGAGCAAGATTTTTTTTATTCCAGAGATTGAATGAACTTTTTGTACTCTTCGATAGCCACGTCTAACTGTTCATCTCCGAATATAAATTTATGTATCCCAATAGCCCAGTTAAGGGTAGCTCTTCTAGCGTTATCGATTCCTTTGTGAGGATACTTGGTTCTGTATGAGGTATAGTAATTCTTGATTCTAAGTTTAGATATCCTCTTCATATCACTCATGGCTTCACCTCCCGTGAGTGACAGGATAAAACTGAGTTGCTAGTCTGCTCTGAATAGTACGTAGTTGATGATACTCATAAATTTAATGTTGCTACATGCGATGTAAGTTAGTTAGGTAACGAGACTTATGTTAGACCTTGGACTGTCCAACCCGTATCCTGTAAGTGTGCTCCTCTCCGTGGATCTTTTTGTAAGGGTAAGAAAAGGGGATTCTCCGAGAGAGTGATGATTATTTCTTTCAGTTTCCTTCTATGAGCATCCTGGAGGTTTCTAACCTGCTTGGCGGCCTTCTTTGTGAAGATGACTTCGTACATCAGTCTTCACCGAAGAGTTCTTCGAACTTCACGAAGTTGCCCTCCTAACCTCTTCCCTCATCCCTCTGAGCTCCTCGCGCTCCCTTTTTGTCAGGCTCTCATATCCGAGAAAGTTATCCACCTTTGAGTTAAGCGCTATGAGCAACTTTTCTATTCTCTCCAGCCTCTCAATGACTCGCTCAAACCCCTCGCCGTCTCATATTTCGGTGCTTTAGCTTAAATATCATTCCCATCAATTAGCTCCAGCACCTTTAAAATCCCCTCAACCCTTGGCACCTCAAAGCCCCTCTCGTGGATTCGCCGCACTCCCTCAGCTTCCGGATTTATCCAGACTGCCCACATTCCGGCCTTTAAAGCACCCTCAAAGTCCTCCGCGTAGGTGTCGCCGATGTGTACTGCCTCCTCTGGATTTATCCCAAATGTCTTGAGTGGCTTCTCGAACATCTCGGGCATTGGCTTGTAGGTCTTCACCTCATCGGCGAAGAAGGTCCTGTCAATGTAATCCATCAGACCAAAGCGCTCGAGAAGGAGCCTTGTGTAAGAGCCTGGCCAGAACATCACGTTGCCCGTAACGGTGACCTTCAGGTCTCTCCTCTTGACGCCTTCCAGGGCATCCTTCGCCCCCGGCAGGACTATCCTGTCCCCAATCCCGAGGGTGGCCCTTGCCGCCGCCCTCTTGACGAGTTCAACATCGATTCCAAGGACTTCCGCCAAAAGCTCCTGGCTCTCTTCGAGTGTTCTCTCCGGATTCCCGGCCGCTCTGGCGCGCATGGCCTTTATCCTCTCCCGAGCGAGGGTAACTCCCCTATCCGTTTTAGTCTCGTTCATTCCAGTTATCTCCGCAAGGCCCCTCGAGAGGGTGGAGAGCATGACGTTAATGTTGAGGAGGGTGTTCCAGACGTCAAAGGAGACCAGCTTTACCCTCATCTCTCCCACCCTGCAAGGTGTTGTAGCGGTTCCATCAGCCCGGCTTCCCTCAGGACGGCCTTCAGGTTCCTGAAGCGGGAGCGCATAACGAACAGTTCGTAGAAACCCTCGAGGTTGCCCCAGTGGCCATAGGCTGATAAAGCCAGGTACATAACCTCCTTCGGCTTGAGCTTCCTTCCGAGGCTCCCGTTGAGGGCCTTTAAGCCGGGTTTTATCTTCTCGAGGAGGCCTTCCCTTGCTATTAGGTGGAGCATCAGGTCTTCGACGGTTGGCTTCTTCCACTCTATCGCCTCGTCCTCGAAGGGCAGGCCGATTATGAGGGGAATTACTTCAGTCTCACCAATACGGTAGCCGAATTGAGTTTCCTCTCTCTCAAAGCCTGAGAGCTTCCCTGTTATGGACGCGAGGGCTGCGTCCCTGTCCTCGTCGATGTCTATGGCTGTGCCTATCATGTCCACTTTAAAGTCAAAGACATCCATCGCCCGGAGGAAGTTCCCGAGATTCCTGATGACGCCGGAGTTGCCCTCACTCGGGATAACCGCGAGGTAGTGGTTGTCGTGCTCCCTCATTAAGAGGTCAAAGTTGTCGCGCTCGAAAACGCGCTCTATGAACCTCGGGCCCCTCGGAGCATCCCTGCTCTCCTTGAACTCGAAGAGCTTCTTGGAGACCGCCTTGAAGAACTTGGCGTCGGTTTTGCCTTCAACGAACAGGACGCTCGTTTTAGCGTTCTCACCCGAGAATCCGCCCCTTACATCGAAGTCGAGGTACTTTCTCATCTCATAGCTCTCTTTGAGCGTGACGGAGTTTCCAGTGTTTGAGTAAATCAGAACGTTGTTCTCGTCCTTCTTAAAGCGACTCGCTATCAAGTCAATCAGCTCAAGGCTTGCTGTTACAACTGTCTCATCCCCGTTGAGAGAGTCAGCGAGTTCTAACAGCCCGTCCCGGTTCTTTTGGTACTCCGGAAAGAGAACTGAATTCTCATCGGCAAATTTTTCCCATCTGCTTCCCGTTACAACCCGCATTTACCCCACCATATTAATTGTTATCGCCCCAGCGACCGCGAACGTGCTCACAAGCACGTCTCGTTGAGGTAGTGAACTTGCAACTGAGTCTACCTGTTTTAAGGATATACTGGTCCGCGGATATTGTCTGACCTCCTCCCCGCCGTGAACGGCGAGGGTTCCAACGAATTAACCCCTCACCAATGACAGGGAGGTTTGAGGGGGCCTCATCAAAACCCACTAAAAAGCGGGTCTTCGACCCCTCTGGCTCGGCCTTGAGCCAATTACCCCTCCTCTGAGCGTAAAGACCGCCCAAGTTCGGGGTTATGGTTTTAACAACCTTCTTTAAGATATTAAACGCTCCAACTAAGTCCGCGTTAAAGATAAGCCCCGTTGCGGGACACTTAAATAATCCACGAACAAACCTCGCCCCATAATGAGGCTTCCCGCAAACGGGACAAACCTTAGACGTGAAAGCCTCATCAACAACCACGACACTAATACCATACTCCTCAGCAACTTCTTTAAGACGTTTGATAACGTAATTAAACCGCCAGACGTGGGAGAGGAGGAAATTCTGCTTTTTGCCCTTATCGGAGTTCCTGCTAATGCCCTTTGGATAACCAACGACAATCCTCGAAACTCCAAGGTGATAAAGCCTCTCGAGCGTCTGTCTTACCGCCGTGTTAATGTAGTGTTTGGCTTGGAGTTTGGCCTTCTCGTGCAGTTTTCTGAGTTTTCTGCTCGTTTTAACTCCAGACTTGTTGAGTTTGGACTGATAATCGGCAATAATTCTCCTAAAGTAGAAGTCTATGGCTTTCAAGGGTCTTCCGTTCACGAGGAAGCTTTCACCGTTCTCGACGTAAACGGCCATTAGGTTGTTTACTCCAAGGTCTATTCCCGTTGAAAGGTCGCCCAAGGATTGTCTTGGAACGCTCACCCACTCGCCGTTGATTAGCTTCTCCTTCACCGTGAAGCTAACGTGAGCGAACCATTTTCGCTTAACGGGGTCGTAAGTTATTTCTAATCTTCCTTGCTTCCCCTTCAAGTGTATTCTGCCTTTAAACTGGATTTCCAAGCGCTTGAATTTTCCGAGGCCTTTTAGGATTAGTTTGTTCCCTTCAATCTTGTATTGGTCGTTCCTAAGGACGATTAAACCTCCTTTCTTGATGTAGTTTGGTGGTTTTGGTTTGAACCATTCCAGCAGTTCTCCGTTCCTCTTGCTCCTTAAGAGTGAGAAGAAGCTCCGCCAAGCTTCAGCATTCTTCCTACAAATTTGCTGGACTGTTGCGGAACCGATTTCCTTCTTAAACTCTTCGTAAACTATCTTTTCGGTTTTGTTGAAGTCCACGATTTGTTCTTTGAAGAATCCTTGTCGTCTTAGGTAGTTCACCCGGTTCCAGATTTTGGCTCCAACGTCGGCTAACTCGAAGAGGATTTTCTCTTGGGCTTTCGAGGGTTGGAGTTTGAGGGTTACTGTTCTCTTCATTGTTCCTCGCTTTCGACTTTTTTAATCCAGAGTTTCATTGCTTCGGTTATGGCTACTCCTAAGGCTCCTCTGATTTTCCCATACTTCTTTTCCACGAGTTTTCTGAATTTCCTCTCGACTTCATCGTCAATGGAGATAGTGATGACTCCCATATTCTCCACCAACATTTAATAGTATGGCTTAGTATTTAAGCTTTTTGTTGAGTGCTTTCTCGCTTGATAGCTCTTGGGTGGTTTACTTCATCCCCGCCCTAAAGGGCGAGGCTTTCAGAAGAGAAAAGTAAGTTATCACCGCTACTGTCGCTGCCCCCACAACCTCCTGTCCTATGTCGTCCCAGCCGAGGGCATCGAGCTTTTTCCTCTTTTGTTTCAGTTTTTCAAGCCTGCTGTGTATCTCTCCCAAGGTTTTCATCCTGACCCCCATCCTTTCTCCGCGCTCAGGTTCGGGGTTCATCATCCCTTCAGTATTGGATTCACTCATCATCGCATTCCATGCTTCCCGGGAAAAGTTATAAAGGTTGAGTCCGAGCTTACTCTGGTGAAAAGAGATGAAGAGGGCTTTAACGCGCCTCATTGTGGCGTTAGTGGCGTTTTCAATGGTCATCATCCCCGCTTCTGCATCCACTCCCATTAACTCCTCCAACACGGTGATAGTTCTTCCCACGACCAAAGTTGCCAATGGCATCCCCCTCCACATCGGCGATGACGCGATAAGTGGCTCCCGCCTCGGCGCGTTCTTAGTTCTCCAGGGGATAAGGAACGGCACCTACAACGTTACCGTCTCCGTCCCAGTGGAGTACCACAGCGTTCCAATAGTGGATGCGAACCAGTTTTACACCCTCAACCGCATTGACATGCCCGACGTCGGGATAAACGTGAGTGATGAACCCTTGGGAAAGGCCGTCGTCGTGGCGGTCAACTTCTCAAGGGTAGGTTTCAACGAGAGTTCTGGGGCTTCTTATTTCCTTGACAGAAGCGTGGAGGTAATCTTCAACGAGAACACCACACCTATGATCCCAAAGGGAAACTATAAGGCGGTGTTCTCGACGTTTGACGGTAAGGGCACGCTCTACGTCTACTCCGTGAACAACGTAAGTGACGAGACAAAGTCCATAGGTGAGAGTCTGAACGCAGACGGCTGGACCCTTAGGTTCCTTGATATGAACATGAACTCTTCCAAGCTGCTCGTGGAGGTTGACTACCCTGATGGGGCGAGGAAGCCGAAGATAATGCTCGAGGGAGAGTACTACCTTATGTACACGGACTTTCAGGGACGGGGTGAGTTCCAGTCCTACGATTATTACCCTAGAAAAGAGATTAAGGAGCTTATGAGGGAAGGTACCCCGGCACTGTTCGTGTTCTCTCCAACGGAGTTCTTTGTGGGCATCAACAGTAATATGATGGTCGTTTACAACTACGCATCCTACAAAAAGGTTCGCGAATACCACGATGGAGACGTCTTCAAGGGGCAGTGGGTCTGGGACATCAACCCGACGAAGAACCTCACCACCCTCTACCTCCACGTAGACCCCTCGAAGGGCTTCAGAAGGGTCGAGGTTAAACCCGGTGGGAGGCTTGAGATACCTTTAAACTGGGGACTGAGCATTGTTCCACTCTTTGAGCGCGACTCTCAAGGGAAGGTCACGGGCGTTGAGGGTTACGTCTTTGTCAGGAGGGTTCTCGTGAAGAAAACGGTCCACTTTACGGCTCCGCTGGTCAACGTTACTAAAAATGTTAACTCCCTCATAATCAACGACACCTCCCTCAAGGCCCTGCCGAAGGACAAAAATGTTATCATAGTTGGTGGTTGGGTGAGCAACAAAGCTTGGAACCTCCTGACGAAGGTTTATGGAAACACAACGGTGGCCAAGATAAAGGTTGAGGTGCTCGAGAAAGGTTACGTCGTGGAATCTCTACCGAACCCCTACAACCCAGACTACCACGTGATAATCCTCGCGGGGAGGACGCATTCCCTGACGTGGAAGGCAGTTCAGGAGTTTATGGCGTCCTTTGGCTGAGCCGGTTCATCCCTGTTTCTTTTTGATAAAGTCTATCCTCTACGCCCTGTCGATGGCCGGTTTCTGGGGTTTCTTCAGGAGAGAGAAGAAGGTAAAAGGTATCAGAGTTTGAACCGCTCGACGCTTTCCTTGAGTTGCTTTGCAATTTCTCTCAGCTTCTCTGCTCCCTCATTCAGGGCATCAATCTCCTCCCTCTGCTCTTGCATTGCTGAGTTGACCTCTTCGGCGCTTGCGGTGGTCTCCTCTGCACTGGCGGCAAGCGTTTCGAGGGCTTGGAGGGTTCTCTCCACTTCCTCCCTTGTCTGTAGGGCCCGGTCTTTGACCTCTGAGACCCTCTGGCCAACGTTCTGTATCATCTCCGCTATGTAACCGAGGTAGCCTATACTCTCGTTCAGCGTCTCCGTTGAGCTTGCGACGTTCTGTACTCCCTTTCCCGTCTCCTGCACTGCGCGCTGAACCTTCTCGTCCATCTCGCTGATTATCTCGCTTATGTTCTCAGCGGCTTCCTTGCTCTCCTCCGCGAGCTTCCTTATCTCCTGGGCGACGACAGCGAACCCCCTTCCGGCCTCTCCAGCACGGGCAGCCTCAATGGCCGCGTTCAAAGCAAGGAGATTTGTCTGCTCTGCTATGGCACTTATCGTGCGCGTTATCTCTCCTATGCGCCGACTCATCTCACTTACGGCATTTACTGCCTCCTCAATAAAGCCCATGGAACGCTTTATGCTCTGTCTCCTTTCAGCCTGCCATCCTCGGCGGTCTTTATTACCTCTTCGATTGCCTTCTCAAACTCCTCCATCGTGCTCGTTGTTTTCCCCGTAACGTCGGAGACCATGCGCATTCCTTCCGTTATCTCGTTGATGCTTTCCTGCTGTCTCTGCGCCTCGGTGCTGACCTGTTCTATGGCCTCGCTCACTTGATTCATGGAGTTCCTCACGTTGGTCGCTATCTCGGCCAGCCCGTCCGCCTGCGTGTCCAGTTCCAGGCCTATGTCCTTGATGTTTCCGATTAGGGCTTTCAGGTTGCTTGACGTCCTCTGGAGGGCGGTTATAATTTCCTGTAGATCACCTTTGGCCCTGGCGTTTACCTCCTAGTCGAGCCTCCCCTTGGCCATGGCGTCGAGCTTTGCTATGACCCCGTTGAGCGTCCCAATGACGTCCTGTGAGATGGATTCAAAGGCTGTTATCAGCTTTCCTATCTCGTCATCCCGGTGGGGATAGTCTATTGAGCCTACGATCCGCTTTGCCTCCTGGAGGTTTCCGGAGCCGATAAGCTCTGCTGCCTTGGTGAGTTGTTCAACTGGCCTGAGGGCACCGCGCAGGTATCTGACGCTTAGGTAGATTAAGGCCGCCGCAAGGATTCCTATAATCCCGAAGCTGTAGGCAAGCTCTCTGGAGGCCTCTCTGCTGGACTCATTGAGGGCCTGCACCAGTCCCCCCAAAAGCCCCTCCTCGGGGGCGGTTGCCACCACAGTCCAGTCAGTTACCCTGCTTTTTGAAAACGCGAAGACCTGGGGCTTTCCATTGACGTCTGAGGTTACCACACCGCCCTCCGAGCCTCTCATAGCTTCTGCGAGTTTAGAATAAGAGGGATCTGTGAAGATGTTTAACCTGCCCACGAGGCTTAAGTCGGGGTGGATTATCACCGTTCCGTTGGGGCTTACCACGAAGAGGTATCCCGTTTTGCCTATCCTAGTTGACAGCATGCCATTAAATACGCTTGAGAAGTCCACGTCCACTCCCAGGGCGCCCTTAACATGTCCCTGGTACTCCACTGGAACAACGTAGGTTATTACCTTCTTCCCGGCTACAGTATTGATGTGAGGGGGCATCCAAAAGGCACCCTTTGAGACTGCCCTTCTATACCACTGGGACTTTGTCGCGTTGTAACTTGAGAAAAGCCCGGCTTTGGGATATGCAAAGACCCTCCCGAGGTTGTCTACATAGTATGTGGTCACTATGTTTGGATTGGAATCGTGGAGCTTCTTTAATTCTTTCATCATGGATTGATTAAAGAGTGGGCTCTTCAGGTACTCGGAGTAGATTTCTTCATTTAGGTAAAATCCTCCAATCGTATTTGCGTAGGTTTTTGCCAGTTGTTCTATTGGGGAAAGCTCGTTGTCCAGGGTGAGGGCATACTTTTCGCTCTCAAGCTGTGCGATCCTCTGTGCCTCCTCCCTCAGGTTTGGCGAGACCTGTTCCTGTATGTTGGCTCCCATGTCCCTATCGTCTTTACCTGAACGGCTGCGGTTATTAGGAGCAGGACTATGACCGTGCCAAGAAACGCCACGTAGAGCCTCTGACGGAACTTCACTGTCATCCCCCCATTGTGTGAAACTGTTCCCATAAGATTTTACCGATTTTTCAATCATATCACAAAACCGCTGGGAAATTTATAAGCGATTTGTGTAGGGTGGGATGTAGGTTTGAACTACGAACCTACTTCTTAGCGGTTATATCCCCAAGTTGGTTCCCGCTGATTAACGTTTTTAAGCCTGCACTTCAACTTAGGCCGGGTGAGAAATATGGTCGTTAAGGACTGCCCCGAGTGCCACGGCACCGGAAAGATTAAGGTGGGCGAGAAGGAGTGCCCCGTCTGCGGGGGCTGGGGATACGTTCCCGCTGATTTCAAGGTAGGAGACAAGCTGAAGGGCTACCGCAACCTCAACTACCTCGGAGTTGAGGATGAGGTTGATGAGATACCCTGCCCCGAGTGTCACGGGAAGGGAACTGTTCCGGTCTACGACACCTGCCCTGTCTGCGGTGGGACAGGCAAGGTTCTGGCCTGCGACATCTGCGGTAGGGTTAAAGGCCCGTGGGAGCCGGGGATGGAAACGACGTGGGTCTGCCCAGACTGCCTGAGGAAGTACAAGGTCGTCTACGTCCTCGACAAGACGTGTGACTACGAGGACGTTGAGGTCGGGAGTGTCTATAAGGGAATCATTGAAAGGGTGGAGCGCTTTGGCGTCTTCGTTGCCCTGAACCCGCACGTTACGGGACTGATAAAGCGGAAAGACCTTCTCGGTGGCAGAGAATACAAGCCCGGTGACGAGATTCTCGTTCAGGTTCTCGATGTGAGGCCAGACAAGCGCGAGGTTGACCTCGTTGAGTCGGCCCTCAGGCATTACAAGGAAGTGGTTGTTAGGAAGGAGCTTCCGGTGACCCTCACAAAGGACCTCAGTAAGGACATGGCCGGCAGGACGGTGAGGCTTCGCGGTGAGGTGACGCAGATACAGGTTACCGGTGGACCGACGGTCTTCACGATAACCGACGGGACGGGGATAACATGGGTTGCCGCCTTCGAGGCCCCTGGAGTCAGGGCTTATCCAAACATCAACGTTGGGGACATAGTAGAAGTCATTGGGAAGATAGCCTTCCACTCGGGCGAGATTCAGATAGAGGCAAGTGACATGGTTCGCCTCTGGGGTCCCGAGGCCGCCGAGGTAAAGAAGCGTATAGGAGAGGAGCTTGACAGGCGTGCCCAGCCACAGGACGTTGGATTTCTCGTGGAGAGCGAGGTCCTTGAGAAGCTCAAGCCGAAGATAATAAAGGCGGCTTTCATGATAAGGCGCGCGGTATACGAGGGCAGGCCCATACTGCTGAGGCACCACTCCGATGCAGATGGCTACACCTCCGGTCTCGCCCTGGAGTACGCGATAGTCCCATTAATAGAGCAGATTTCACCTGATTCCCAGGCCAGATGGAAGCTCTTCAAGAGGAGGCCTAGCAGGGCGCCCTTCTACGAGATTGAAGATGTGCTTAAGGACATAATCTTTATGGTTGAGGACCACGAGAAGTTCGGTGACCCCCTGCCGCTGGTTGTAATAGTGGACAACGGCGGGACGAGCGAAGACATACCCGCTTACAAGCGCATAAGGGCCTACGGCGTTCCAATAGTTGTAATAGATCACCACGACCCGCGTGAGTGGGTGAGCGAGGATAAAGCCAAGGTCGATGACTACGTTGATGTCCACGTCAACCCCCACCACGTAAAGCGCGGCTATTATGAACTTACCGCCGGAATGCTGGCGACAGAGGTGGCCCGTTTCATCAACCCGGAGGTCGAGGACAGAATCAAGCATCTGCCGGCAATAGCGGGAACCGGAGACAGGAGCAAGGCACCGGAGTTCTACCAGTACGTCAAGATAGCGAAGGAGGCCAAGGGCCTCACCGAGGAGGATCTCAAGAGGATAGCGGAGGTCATAGACCACGAGGCCTTCTACTGGAAGTTCATGGACGGACACGGCATCATAGATGAAATCCTCCTCCTGACGGGTAACCTCCAGAGGCACAGGGCGCTGATAGATGCGATTTACCCAGAGGTGAAGGAAAAGCAGGAGAAAGCCCTTAAGGCTTCCCTGCCTCACGTCAAGAGCGTCGTCCTTCCGAATGGCATAAGGTTCAACACGATAGACATCGAGCTGTTCGCCCCGAAGTTTTCTTACCCCTCCCCGGGCAAGCTCTCCGGCTTGATTCACGACCACTTTAAGGAGGAGTACGGTGAGGATGCGCCGATACTAACGCTTGCTTACGGCCCGGACTTCGCGGTGGTGAGGGCCGCGGACGGGATGGCGGCATACAACTTTGACCTGAACGAGATAATCCCAAAACTCCAGGAAGCGTTACCGAGCGCCGGAATAGAGGGCGGCGGCCACAGTTACGCCGGTTCGATTAAATTTTTCGAGGGTATGAGGAAGGAAGTCCTCGAGGAGTTCGCCAAGCAGGTGGTTAAGCTGAAGCGGGTTGACCCCCTTAACCTTTTTAACCCACCGCGAGAAACCTCTGAACGGAGGAATGCGAATGAAAGTTGTTCTTGAAGTGACCTTCAGGATGGGCGGTGTTTCCTACCGCGGCTACCGCTGGGAGGAGGATGCGCTTGTTTTTGAGTTTGAGAGGCTTGGAGATGCCTTCATCCAGGTTCTCAGTGACAGGAAGGTTGAGGAGGAAATTGAAAAGGCTCCTGCCAGAGTTCTGGTCGAGCTGAAGACGAAAGAAGGAGGAAAGGTCTTCGAGGCCTTTGAGAGGGATGGCCTCTACCTTGCGACCGAGCCTTAGGTTTTTATATTCCCTCTCTAACTTTCTCCGGTGATGCCCATGTTTATGGCCGAGTTCAAGCTCAGGTTTGGGGAGAAAAAGTGGTACGTTCGGAGAATCGTCGAGGCATCTAATGTGAAGGAGGCAGAGGAGAAGGCGAGGCACTACGCGGAGCTTATGAACCGCGGAGAAATCGAGTGGAAGCTGAGTTATGTTATCGAAGCCGGGAGGCCGCTCCTCATCGGCGACGAGGAGCTTGAGAAGCTCTCAGCGTGATATCTCGCAGGCAAGGTTTTCTTCCATTATTCCCCTCACTTCTTCGACCCTTTTGGTGTGACCGAGGGCGTACATGAGCTTCGTGAGCGTTGTCTCCTTCGTCATATCCCCAGCGGGTATAATCCCCGCCTCGAGCGCCCTCCTTCCCACCTCGTACCTCGTGAGGTCAACACCGCCATAGAGGGCCTGGGTCGTCATGACCACAGGTTTCTCCGGGACGACCTTAGAAACTGCCTCAAGCAGGTTCCTCCCACGGTAGGGTATTCCACCGGCGCCGTAGCCCTCGAGCACTATCCCGTCAGCTTCTCCGGCTATTGAGAGAAAGACCTCCGGCGAAAGGCCAGGAGTGAGTCTTATGTGAACGACGTTCGGGTCTATCCTGGGGTCGAAGGAGGTTTCACCCGCAAAGGCCGGCCTGTGCATCACGACGAGGGAACCGCCGCGGATGTATGCCACGTCCGGGTAGTTAATGCTCTGAAAGGCGTTCAGCCCGAGGGAGTGAACCTTTGAGACGCGGGTTCCTAGCATAATCTTGTTCCTGAAGGCGACGTAAACCCCGGGAATCCCGTCCCTGGCGAAGGTGATGGCCGTTCTGAGGTTCTCGGGTGCGTCGCTCCCGGGTTCTGTTATAGGGAGCATCGAACCCGTTATGACGACCGGAATCGGCGGGTTCCTCAGCATGAAGCTTAGGGCCGAGGAGGTGTAAGCTAAGGTATCCGTCCCGTGGGTTATCACTATCCCATCATAGTCGTCCAGTGATTCCCAGACGGCCTTCCCTATTGTTATCCAGTCCTCCGGCTGAATGAGCGTGCTGTCAACCCTCATGAGATCCCAGGAGTCGATGCTGATCCCGTCGTTCCTTTTTATTCCCGCTAATTCAATGAGTTCCTCCACTCCAAGCCCGGCTTTGTATCCCTTCTCCGTCATCCTGCTCGCTATCGTTCCCCCTGTGCCTATGATGAGAACCTTCACGCAATCACCGCCCTTGGTATTCTCTTCCCCCTTTTAGTCTTTTTGACAAATTTAACCCGAATTCCCGAATAGAATATGGAAAATATTCAGTTTTTACCCTTTATCATGAGCATCATGACGAAAGCTATGACGTTCATGGCTGAGGAGTAAAGAAAGGCTGCCTCAAGGGAGTGAACCTGCCACAGGTAGCCGGCTATTACTGAGGCCGGGAAGACGAAGACCCCGAATACCGTGTGGTACGCCCCAATTATTGTTCCCTTCTCATACTCCCTTGCCAAGTCCGCCATGTATGCCCTCGGCACTGTATCCTCGATAGCCACATAGAGGCCGTAGAGAACGAACGCAACCAGGAGCACAGGTAGGTTGCGAGCGTAGGCGAAGGCAAGTGCAGCCAGTGCTGCTATCCCAAAGCTGACTGTAATCATTCTCTTCTTCCCAAAACTGTCCGAGTAGGTTCCTATTGGATAGCTGAAAAACGCGTAGACGATGTTAAACAGTACGTAGAACGCGGTGCTCTGAATGACGGTGTATCCTAGTGATTCCGCCTTCCAGAGTGTAAACGCGTAGCTGTACCTCCCAAGTGCCCCTATGGCAACGACCGCTAGGAAGAACTGGAGGTTTCTATCATGAAGGGTTGAGATTCCTGTTATCTGCTTCTTAATCTCTGCCCCCCTGTCCTTCACGAACAATAGAATTACTATGAGAACCAGAACACCGGGAAGCACTGAGAGTGCGAAGAGGTAGCGGTAGGTCTTCTCCACAGGCATGTTCTTCATCAGCTCAAGGAGTCCTATGGCAACAATGGGGCCCGTTACCGCACCGAGCGTGTCCATCATTCTGTGAAATCCGAATGACCTACCGACCTTCCCCTTCTTACTGGATTCCGCTATGAGTGCGTCTCTTGGGGCCGTCCTCACTCCCTTTCCAAGCCTATCTAGGATCCTCAGGCTCAGAAAATCCCACCAGTAATGGGTGATGGCGAGGGCTCCCCTGGCCGCTATTGAGGTTAGGTATCCGAGGAAGATGAAAGCCTTTCTCTTCCTGAGCTTGTCGCTTACGTAGCCGAATATAACTTTAAAAAGTGAGCCAAAGCTCTCTATTGCTCCCATGATGGATCCACTGGCGAACTCTCCAACCTTAAGTACCTCGGTTAGGTAGCTTGGAATCACGGGGATTACCATCTCGCTGCTCATATCGTTTAGGAAGCTGACGATTCCGAGCAGGAAGACGTTCCAACTTACTCCAAAGATCCTCCTCTCTTTCTCATCCTCTAGGCCTTTTTCCATTCTTTATTCCCCCGGTTCATCCGAGCACGTGCTTTTCCAACACGTAGCAGTGGAAAGTTCCCTCGAAGACTTTCTCGTTTCTCTCGTTGAAAACTTCCGCTTCTACTACCCTCTCTCTGCCAAGGTCTTCCTTTATCTCCGCCCGGGCGATGAGTTTCTCCCCTACTTTCACCGGCTTGATGAACTTCACCTCCGCCTTTCCAAGGACGACAGTAGGCTCGTTCACGGCCAACATCGCAGCGTAATCCGCCAAACCGAAGGTGAAACCGCCGTGAACGAGTCCGTAATCATCGACGGCCATCTCCTCAGTGGTCAAAAGCTCGACCTCTGCATAGCCAGGTTCTATCCTGAGCGGTCTCCCTATAAGCCTCTCACTTGCCAGCCTGTGCGTTCTCTGCTCCACCTTGGTCACCCCAATTTTATGGGTTCACCTGAGGGGTAAAAGTTTATCTATTCCAGTACCCTAAGAAAGTTAGGTGATTGTGTGCACCCTCTGAAACGTGCGGTGGAGTACAAAGGCTCGGCCGAGTTCACGCGGAGCGAGCTTGTAGGGATACTCTCCTTCACCCTCAGGATTATGAGCATCAAGGAGGCCAAGGAGTTCGTAAACGAGGCCGTTGAGAAGGGTATGCTCACCGAGCGGGATGGGAAGCTCATCGTTGATGAGACCTTACTGGAAGAAGAGCGGAGCGAAGGAGACCTCTTTGAGGAGATGGTGGGGTACATAGCGAAGTCCTTAGGTTGGGAGAAGGAGGATGTCCTCGAGGGCATAAGCGAAATGCGGGAGCGCTACGGTGACCTGGATAGAAAGGTGTTGGTTTATCTCTTTGGTATGGGTAAAGGCGTTGATATGTCTAAGTTTAGAGAGAGACTTGAGTTATGAGCCTTTACGTTTTTCCCATTTGTGGTCCTTGGAAGTCACCATCCATCGTTGCCAAGTTCATGTCGTGAACCGCAGGTTAACTCTGTTTAAATTACTAAGCTTTTGATGATGCCCGCAAAACCATTTTAACATCCTCGTCGAACTCTTTTTGGGTGGTATCATGCCCAAGGAGGTCCTTATACTTGTTGACATGCAGCGTGATTTTATGCCGGGCGGAGCTTTGCCGGTTCCAGACGGGGACAGGATAATTCCAAGGTGCAATGAATACATAGGGGAGTTTAGAAAGCACGGCGCGCTGATAGTGGCAACGAGGGACTGGCATCCGCCGAACCACGTCAGCTTTAAAGAACATGGTGGGCCGTGGCCAGCGCACTGCGTCCAGAACACGCCAGGGGCGGAGTTTGTGGTTAACCTACCGGCCGATGCGGTGGTAGTCTCCAAAGCTACGGAACCGGATAAGGAAGCCTACTCCGGCTTCGAGGGCACTGATCTTGCCGAGATCCTCAGAAAGAATGGGGTGAAAAGGGTTTACATCTGCGGTGTTGCCACGGAATATTGCGTCAAAGCGACGGCCCTCGACGCGGTGAAGTACGGCTTTAAAGCCTATCTCCTTGGTGATGCCGTGAGGGGAATTAATCCAAGGGACGAGGAGCTGGCTTTGGAGGAGATGAAGAAGGCCGGTGTGACGGTTCTTTAACGACCCTCCCTTTCCACTCCTTCAGCAGAACTAGGAGAAGGTTGAGGACTATCGGGCCGATTATGAGACCTTTTATCCCCATTGCCCAAGTCCCACCGACCATGCCGATGAAAACGAGGGTCTCGTCGAGGTCTGTATCCCTCGCGACCATCATGGGCCTTATCGTATAATCTGGCATCGGAGAGACGAGGGAGAAGCCGTAGAGGGCTATCCCGATAGCATGGAAGTAAGCACCGTTCATGGCGAAGTAAGCGGCGGCAATAAGCCATGCCATCCATCCCTCAAAGAAGGGGACGAAACTGGAGAGAAAGGTTAAGAAACCAGCAACTATGGCCGTGTAGATGTTAGAAACCCCGAATATCAGGAAACCCACGGTCATGAGAACGCCTTTTAAGATGTTTAGAACGAGCCAGGCCCTGACGAGCGCTCCGAGGGTCCTGTCAAGACTTGCGAGTATCTCCTCGCCAAGCTCGCGGTTTCTCTCAGGCAGGGAAAGGACTATCTGGCTGTATATCTCTTCCGCGTAGGCTAGGGTGTAATAGAAGGTGAGGAGGAAGATGAGGACCTGCAGTAGGTACATCGGGATGGAAAAAGCGCCCTGTGATATGTACCCTGACAGTCTGGGAATCAGCTGGTTGAGAAAGCTCTGGATGAAGTTTCTGATGTCTGGAGGAAGGGGTTGCTGGAGAAGCCAGTCAAAGAAGTTCACAACACCGTTGTAAAACGAAAGGGCCACCTGGAAGGATATCATGAGAAGTTCAAACGTCAGTACCCCCCCAACCCCCACGGTTATGATGGTGAGAGCTACCGCTGACAGGGTTTTTCCCAGTTTTGGGGCTATTCTGCGGTGCACGGGATAGAATGCATAGGCTATGACAACCCCGAAAAAGACGGCAGTAACGAGGGGCTCAACCGTAGCCCACGCCACGTATGCAATGGCAATTATCGCAATCGCCCAAACCAACGTTTCAGCGCGCATTCCTCTCGACAGCTTTATTAACGCTCCCCTTATAAACCCTGTGTGGTGGGATTATGGAGGAGGAACTGGTGCAAGAGGTTTACTCCTACATCAGAAAGGCCGAGAGGAAACTCAAGGAGGAGCGCGTTGAAGCCGCCTACGACTTGTACATGGACGCACTTCATACAATAGCAGGCTATTTAGTTTACAGGGAATCGGGAATGCTCCTCTCTGGGAGAGAGCTGATGGGAATCGTTAGGGTTAGACACGGGGAGGTTTATTCCATCATCAAAAGGTACGAGGGTGTAACCGACGTTGACAGGGATACCCTGAGAGTCCTCGACGAGGACGTAAAGGGCCTCATGGAAAGGGTTCTACCCCCACTACTCCGGGAGTGAGCTCTAGCTTTTCATTCTTGACTGCTCTGCACGATTCAACAGCACCCTTAAGGGTTTTGAAAAATTCCCTGTCCCCCCTTAGTATCACGATGACCTCATTACCCCCTGGAGCGGAAAAGGCAATCTCGATGGTCTCGCTCGATCCGTCGTAGGAGACGCTTTTCGGTCCCATCCGAAGGTTGAGGGAGTGCTCTCCGTCTATCGAGAGGATCTCAAACTCGCCCTTGGAGTAGAAGATGCTTATGAACGGGGTGGAACCTTCTGCCGTCAAAGGGACGCGGCGCTCCCCGTAGAAAACCGCACTCCCGCGGGCAGTTCCGAGGTAGAGGGAATGACAGAGGCTGTGGACGTAATCGCCCAAAGCTTCATAAACCTTTGAGTGTTCACTCAATGACATCACCATAATCAGTTTGCAACTAAGTATATTGGTAATTGCCCGTTAACGGTGGTTTCGATGAGGGTAGTCTCAGCGGATACAGGGGGTGCGCTCCTCACCGAGGATTATGAGCCAGTTGGGCTCATAGCAACGGCCGCTGTCCTCGCGGAGAAGCCCTACAGAACGGCAACGCTAAACAGGGTGCGCTACGCCGACCCCTTCAACTACGACATGAGCGGTAGGCAGGCCGTCAGGGATGAGGCGTTTTTAGCGGTCGAACTCTCGAGAGAAGTCAAACCGGACGTTGTTCACCTAGACTCGACCATCGGTGGAATAGAGGTCAGAAAGCTCGACGAACCGACGATAGACGCTTTGACCATAACCGACCGTGGGAAAGAGGTCTGGAAGGACCTTGCGAGAGATTTACAGCCGCTGGCAAAGAAGTTCTGGGAGGAAACCGGTATCGAGATAATCGCCATCGGAAAGTCGAGCGTCCCCGTGAGGATAGCGGAGATTTACTCCGGTCTCTACACGGCCAAGTGGGCAATCGACTACGCGAGGAAGAATGGAAAAGTCATGGTTGGCCTTCCCCGTTACATGGGGGTCGAGATAAGGCCCGGAAAGATCTACGGCGAGAGCCTTGATCCAAGGGAGGGCGGCCTCTTCGGGGAAATCGATGCAGAAACGGAGGGAATCGGTTGGGAGCTTTACCCAAACCCGCTCGTGAGGAGATACATGGTTCTTGAGGTTTGGAGGGAGTGAGAGACTCTTAACTCCAATGTTTAACTTTTTTTGATAGCCATACCAATAGTAGCGGCTGTATACCCCCTCGTGGTCGTGCTAGAGTTGGCTTTCATGGTGGTTAAGGCGACTGGGTTCTTTTACCCCAATCCGGGTTTCCCGGTAGGGGTAACGGGCACGAGACCGTGCCCTCGGGCTGAGCCGAAACTGGTGACAGGAGTAGGTGAATGAGTGCCCGTAAACTTCCCCATCTTTAGCGAGGGGTTAAAGCCCCTCACGGCGGGGAGGAAGTCAGTACTTCCACGACCGCTTCGATCCTGTGAACGTTTGGAACCGGTTATCTCGGCCCGGAAAACTGGAGGAGGGGCCTGGGGGAGCTTTCATGATCACCGTCCAGTGCTGGCTATCATGTGGGCGATCGACTGCATCAACGAGTACTACATGGTGGCAGTTGGGTTTCCCTCCATTTTTTGTGCAACGCCCTGATATGGGGAATTATTCCATATAACATGAGGGGGGAAGAAAAAGGGACTGGCGCTACGGCTGGTTCTGATCCAGCTCGCTCGGGAACTTTATGGCATCGAAGGGGCACGTCTGGTTGCAGACACCGCAGCCGGTGCAGAGGAGCTCGTCTATGTGAACTTTCTTCTTCTCCGGGTCGTAGACGAGAGCCGGACAGCCTGTTAAGAGGATGCAGGCCTTACAGCCCGTGCACTTGTCCTCGATGACTATCGGCTTCTCCCCGATTTCCCCACGCCTTATCACAGGTATAACGCACTCGCGCCTCGCTATGATCACCGCGGGCCCTTCAATTTCCATTGCCTCCTCAATGGCCTCCCTCGTAGCGTTAAGGTCGTAGGGGTCGACAGTCTTGACGTACTTAACGCCGAGCGCCTTAACCAGAGCCTCGATGTCTATCTCGTTGAACTTCCTGCCGGTTTCGCTCCCGCCGGTTGCCGGGTTCGGCTGGTGGCCTGTCATTGCCGTCGTCCTGTTGTCGAGTATCATAACCAGGACGTTCAGGTTCTTGTAAACGGCGTCGACCAGCGGCTGGATTCCGTTGTGGAAGAAGGTGGAATCGCCTATCGTCGCGATTATCTTCTTGTCCATGACGATGCCCTGCCCGTTCGCCAAGCTGATGCTTGCGCCCATAACATATTCCGTCCATATCGCCTCAAGCGGCGGGAGGAGCGATAACGCGTAGCAGCCTATGTCGCCGTGTATCGGGATGGAGTAACGGCCGAGCTTTAAATCTCTGAGCGCATCCAGAGCGGCCCTGTAAGAACCGCGGTGCGGACAGCCGGGGCACATAACGGGGGGCCTCTTTGGGGCAAGGCTCTCCGCGCGGGCAACCCCCCCCGGCTTCTCATAAGTCTTCTCTTCCTCGCCGATGAGCTTTAAGAGGGCATTTTTGACGAGGCTCGGTGTAAGCTCGCCCTCTAGAGGGAGGTGGCCGGTCCTCTTGCCGTAAATCGGGGCTTTAAGCCCGGCCTCGTAGGCCGCTATTTTGACCTCCTCCTCAAGGAACGGGGCACCGTCCTCGATGACTATCGCAAAGTCCACACTCCTGAGGAAATCCACCACGAGTTTCCTTGGGAGCGGATGGGGTGTCGAGAGTTTGAGAATCCTGAAGTCCTTCCCAACTTCCGGCAGGACCTCCCTTACGTAGTTGTAGGGTGCGCCCTCAACGATTATGCCGATTCTACCGCTCCCCTCGATCCAGTTGAAGGGCATGCCGTTGAACTCTTCCTCGATTTTAATTAGAGTCTCATTTAACCAGCGGTGCCTCTTCCTGTTGCCATCCATGCTTGCTCTGACGTAGCGCTCGATGTCCTTCTTGAAGACGGGCTTTCTGTTAAGCTCAATGAACTCGCCGACCTCAACGTCCGAGGTGGTGTGGTTTACCCTTGTCGTCGTGCGGAAGATTACGGGAACCTTGTAGCGCTCGCTGAACTTGTAGGCGTATTTTACCAAATCATGGGCCTCCTGCGGGTCTGCGGGTTCGAGAACCGGGAGGAGGGAGATTTTGCTGTAATATCTGTCGTCCTGCTCGGTCTGGGAGGTGTGCGGCCCCGGGTCGTCCGCCACGAGGATAACGAGACCGCCTTCAACACCGGAATAAGCCAGGCTCATGAGCGGGTCGGCGGCGACGTTGAGACCAACGCACTTCATGGTTACAAGCGCTCTCAGTCCGGTGTAAGCAACTCCAGCGGCCTCTTCTAGGGCCACCTTTTCGTTGGGTGCCCACTCGGCGAAGACCTCTGGTTTTAGTCTTGCTATGGTCTCGACGACTTCAGTTGAGGGCGTTCCGGGATAACCCGTTGCAAAAACGACGCCGCTCTCGAGGGCACCGTAAGCTATGGCCTCGTTGCCCATGAGAAGCTTTTTCACCCCGGTTCGGGGTTTAAAACCGGTAGAACCGTAATCCTGAACTCTGTCCATCAACACCACCTGTTGAGTGTTGCCCTCCGGAGTTAAAACTCTATGCCCAGCGAAAGGAAGACAAAACCGAAAAATTTTCAATATCTGCGCAGGTTCATTCTGTAGGCCCCACGCTCGACGTCCGCGTTTCTGTTTCTGCCCTCCCTCTGGAGAGAAGGATGTAGAGACTTATCCCAATGATGACGAAAACCGCCACGATAAGCAGCGCCGTGCAGCCATAGCGTTCCATAACGTAGCCGAGTCATGGGAGCGTTCTTTATCTTCCAAGCGGCATTCATTTAAAAGGTCTACCCTAAAACATAAGGGGATAATATGAAAGTGGGTGAGATACTGAAAATGGTTGATGAGGCCGTGGCGAACCTTGAGATAGCCGTGATAGCTAACCAGAACCGGGTGTTTGAAAGTCCCCAGACGAGCTACGAGTTCGCCCAGCGCGTTGTTGAACTCCAGGAGGATCTTGATGACCTCAAAAAACTCCGGGAGGAACTATCAAAGCTCAACCCTGAGGATGAGATGGAGGACCACTATCCGAAGGAGGACGTTAAGAGACTCGTTAAAATGCTCAACCTCTTGGGAGGAATCGACACCCACTTCTATTGAGGTGGTCGTATGGATCTCGGGGAGCCGGGGAGAAGTTGGTCACCTTCTAGGACGCAAGGGCTGGGGAGTCTCTGGAGCACTTCCAGTGGAAGAACGCAGGGGAGGATACTCGAGGTCGTTAAAGTTTCTGTTTAAAGAGCCTCCTCAGCGCTTTAATTTCCTTATCTCTTAGCCTGTTCTCCTCCCATCGCTCCCTCATACTCAAGCTCTCGTCCTCCAACTCCAGAACGGCCTTCCTTACTCCACCGCGCGGATGGCCGCAGTCGCCCTCCCACCGTGGAATCAGGTGGAGGTGTAAATGAGGAACCGTCTGGCCCGCCGCCCTTCCAAGGTTCATGCCGACGTTGAAGGCATCTGGCTTCAGCGTTTCCCTCAGGGCCCCCATTGCGAGTTCCATCCCCTGGATTAACGCCAGTTTTTCATCCTCCCTCAGATTCTCCCAGCGCTCGACGTGCCTGGCGGGGACGACGAGGAGATGCCCCCTGTTCGCTGGATAAGCATCGAGCAGAACTTTTATCAGGTCGTCCTCGTAGAGGAGCTGTTCTAGGGGGGGTCTACAGAACGGGCACTCCATCACCAACACCAAAGGCTTAAAACCGGTTCCTTATAAAAAGTCGCCGGTGGGAGGATGGGTGAGGAAGCACTTGAAGAGATGAAGAGAACCTATCGGAAGTTTCTGGCAACCGGTCTTGGGCTGATGCTGGTTGCCTTTGCGTTGATGATATCGCACCCCCTTGGGAGAACTGCGTCGCTGGCGCTGGCGATAGTGATATTCCTATTCGCGTTCGTCCCCCTTGAGTTTGCGCGCAGGATAGCTAGGAGGATGGCGATGGTCACCTTAAGGGACCAATAGAAAAGCTTAATTAACTGCCCTCCAATTTACATGGGAGAAGGACATAGCGATGATTTATGAGGTGATGTAAAATGGCGTTTGTACCACCACAGGCCGGTTATGACAGGGCTATTACTGTTTTCAGCCCTGACGGAAGGCTTTTCCAGGTGAACTATGCTAGAGAGGCAGTGAAGCGTGGAGCGACGGCCGTTGGCGTTAAGTGGAAGGATGGTGTTGTTCTGGCCGTTGAGAAGAGGATAACAAGCAAGCTGATCGAGCCGAGTAGCTACGAGAAGATTTTCCAGATCGACGACCACATAGCGGCCGCCCCGAGCGGTATAATAGCGGACGCGAGGGTTCTCGTTGACAGGGCCAGGCTGGAGGCCCAAGTTTACCGTCTCACCTACGGCGAACCCGTTCCGCTCAACGTTCTAGTGAAGAAGATATGCGACCTCAAACAGGCCCACACCCAGTACGGCGGTGTGAGGCCCTTTGGCGCCGCTCTCCTCATGGCCGGCGTCAACGACAAGCCGGAGCTTTATGAGACGGACCCGAGTGGTGCATACTTTGAGTGGAAGGCTGTCGCGATAGGAAGCGGAAGGAACGTGGCAATGGCCATCTTCGAGGAGCACTATAAGGACGACCTTGACATGAAGGGCGCGATAAAGCTCGCCATACTCGCCCTGGCCAAGACCCTTGAGGAGCCAAGTGCAGAGGGGATAGAGGTCGCCTACGTAACCATGGATGATAGGAGCTGGAAGAAGCTCTCTAGGGAAGACGTGGAGAAATACCTCTCTGAAATAGTTGAGGAAGCCAAGGAAGAGGAAGTCGAGGAGAGGGAAGAGGACTACTCCGAACTCGACCAGAACTACTGAGGTGGCGGGCGATGCCTGTAAGCCTTGATAAAGCTGTCATCGCCCGGCTCAAGACCCACGGCGAGACCTTTGAGGTACTCGTTGACCCTTACCTTGCGAGGGACTTCAAGGAGGGCAAGGAGGTTCCCATTGAGGAAGTCCTCGCCACGCCCTTCGTTTTCAAAGATGCACACAAGGGAGATAAGGCGAGCGAACACGAGATGGAGAAGATATTCGGCACCAGCGACCCCTACGAGGTTGCGAAGACCATCCTGAGGAAGGGTGAGGTTCAGCTCACCGCAGAACAGAGACGGCAGATGATTGAGGAGAAGAGGCGTTACATAGCGACGGTCATACACAGGCACGCCGTTGATCCAAGAACCGGCTATCCCCATCCCGTCGATAGGATCCTCAAGGCCATGGAAGAGGCTGGAGTTCACGTTGATCTCTTCAAGGACGCGGAAGCACAGGTTCCGGGGGTCATCAAGGCGATAAGGCCGCTCCTTCCAATAAAACTGGAGATGAAGATTATCGCCGTCAAAGTACCCGGCGACTACGTTGGAAAGACCTACGGTGAGGTTAGGAGATTCGGGACGGTTAAAAGGGAGGAGTGGGCCAGCGACGGCTCGTGGATGCTCCTCATCGAGATTCCTGGGGGAGTTGAGGAGGAATTTTACGAGAAGCTTAACGCCCTTACCAGGGGCAGTGCTGTAACTAAACTGATAGAGAGGAAGGGGCTATGAAGAGGATTTTTGTTAAGCCAAGGGAGCTTGTTGTTCCTGGGACTCTACTCGCCCAGGGACCGTATAAGAACGGAAGAGGAACTTTCAGGGAAGGGAACAGGGTCTACTCAACGGTGGTCGGTCTGGTGGAAGCCAGGGGCGACCTCATACGTGTTATCCCGCTCGAAGGCCCTTATATGCCTGAGATGGGAGATAACGTCCTTGGAAAGGTAGTGGACGTCCGTTTCTCCAACTGGGCCGTTGACATAGGTGCACCTTACGAGGCCAGCCTTCGCGTCCAGGACGCCACAGAGGAGCGTATCGACCTCATGAAGACAGACCTAAGAAGGATATTTGATATAGGCGACATAATCTATGCCAAGATAAAGGGCTACAACGAGATAAACCAGATAGACCTCACCACAAGGGGCATGCCATTCCACGGCGGTCCACTCAGGGGCGGCCGACTAGTGACCATAACGCCGTCGAAGGTACCGAGGCTCATAGGTAAGGGCGGTTCGATGATCAACCTCATCAAGAAGCTGACCAACACCCGGATAATAGTCGGCCAGAACGGCTGGGTTTGGGTCAGCGGCAGGAACGACGAGCTTGAAAAGCTCGCCATCGAGGCCATTCTCAAGGTTGACCGCGAGAGCCACACCCAGGGGCTCACCGACAGGATGAAGGAATTCCTAACCAAGAGGCTTCAGTCCCTTAAGGAAGAGGGAGTTATCGATGAGGTACCTCAGGTTGAGGAGAGCAACGGTGAAGGTGAGGCAGAATGATGGGGAGACCAGAGGGTTTAAAGCTCATAGATGAGAACGGTAGAAGGGTTGATGGCAGGAAGAAGTACGAACTCAGGCCGATAAAGATGGAAATAGGCGTTCTCAAAAACGCAGATGGTTCGGCCTATGTTGAGTGGGGCAAGAACAAGATTTTGGCGGCCGTTTATGGCCCAAGGGAGATACACCCTAAGCACCTTCAGCGGCCTGACAGGGGGATCCTGCGCGTTCGCTACAACATGGCCCCCTTCAGCGTTGAGGAGAGGAAGAAGCCCGGCCCGGATAGAAGGAGTGTTGAGATAAGCAAGGTCGTCCGCGGCGCCCTTGAGCCGGCCCTTCTCCTTGACGCGTTTCCGAGGACGGCAGTTGATGTCTTCATAGAGGTTCTCCAGGCTGATGCCGGGACCCGCGTCGCTGGCATAACCGCCGCCTCACTTGCCCTGGCGGATGCAGGCGTCCCGATGAGGGATCTCGTTGCGGCATGTGCCTCTGGAAAGATAGACGGGGAGATAGTGCTTGACCTCAACAAGGACGAGGACAACTACGGTGAATCTGACATTCCTGTTGCTATAATGCCCCTGAAAAACGACATAACGCTCCTCCAGATGGACGGCTACCTCACAAGGGAAGAGTTTATGGAAGCAGTCAAGCTCGCCATCAAGGGTGCAAAGGCCGTATACCAGAAGCAGAGGGAAGCCCTCCGGGAGAAGTACCTCAAAATAGCAGAGGAGGTCGGTGGAAATGAGTGATACGGAAGTTATGGCGGGCATAATACGTGACAGGATCCTCTCTCTCCTCAGGGATGGGAAGCGCATCGACGGCAGGGGGCTTGAGGACTACCGTGAGCTGGAGATCAAGGTCAACGTCATTGAAAAGGCAGAAGGTTCCGCCTGGGTCAAGCTCGGGAACACGCAGGTCCTCGTAGGGATAAAGGTGGACATGGGCGAGCCGTTCCCGGATTTGCCGGATAGGGGGGTTATAACCACCAACGTTGAGCTCGTGCCACTCGCTTCACCAAACTTTGAACCCGGTCCACCCGATGAGAACGCCATCGAGCTGGCGAGGGTAGTTGATAGAGGCATAAGGGAGAGCGAGGCGGTTGAGCTGGAGAAACTCGTTATAGTACCGGGCAAGCTCGTCCGCGTCGTCTTCATAGACGTCCACGTCCTGGACCACGACGGCAACCTCCTCGATGCAACAGGTATAGGAGCCATAGCCGCACTACTCACCACAAAAATGCCGAAGGTGGCATACAACGAGGGAACTGAGGAAGTAGAGGTGCTCGACGAGTACGAGCCTCTTCCGGTCAGGCGGATTCCAATACCGGTGACAATGGCCAAGATAGGAAACACCCTGATCGTCGACCCGAGCCTTGACGAGGAGCTCGTCATGGACGGTAGGATAACCATAACCGCCGACGAGAATGGCATGATATCCGCGGCCCAGAAAGGTGAAGGCGGGAGCTTCAAGCTTGAGGAGGTAATGTACGCCATAGACACCTCAATAAAGAAGGGCGCGGAGCTTAGGGAAAAGGTGCTTGAGGTGGTTAAGTCCACCTGAGGACTTTTCACTGTTCTCATTCTTTTGTCGGTTCCTTTTCATCCTCTAGTCATTTCAGAAAGAAATATAAACACAAACGCCTAGAATAGTTCCAGCCCTTACGATTAACCGGGGGGAACAATCATGGGTTTGTTTGACAGTATTAAAAAGAAGGATGAAAAGTCAAGGCCGATCAGGAAGCCTCCTGCGTCAGTCAAGAAGGAGGTTTCTTCTTCTAGGCATGACATCGATGTGGTGCCCCTTGAGGAAGATGTTCTTGCTAAGGAGATAGTTAAACCGCAGATACGCTACCTCAGGAAGGTGGTTGTGACCAGCTACTCGGACCTTGAAAGGATTTCAGAGGAGCTCCAAAACGGCAATATAATCCTCGTTGATCTCGGTCCGCTTGAGGTCAAGCCTGAGGTTCTTGAGAAAGTTGCGGAACAGCTCAAGGGTATGGTCAGTGCCCTCGGTGGACAGGCGGCCAAGGTGTGCAAGAACGAGATAAAGCTCATCTTAGTGCCGTCGGACATAAAAATCGCCAAGTGATTTCGCCTTTCTTCTTCCTATGACTTTATAAAGGAGACCCCGCCCTATTCTCCGGTGGTGTGAGATGATCGAAAAGCGTGAGAACGAGCTTGGATCAGAAGACGTTAAGGTTGTCACCCTTGGGAACTGCCCTATATGCGGGGGAAAGGGAACGCTCAAGGCAATCCAGTACGTCCATGATATCCCCTACTTCGGGAAGGTCATGGAGAGCACGATAATCTGTGAGAAATGCGGCTACCGTAACGCAGACGTTATTCCGCTGGAGGACAGACCGCCGAAGCTCTACACCGTCAGGGTTGAAAACGAGAAGGACCTTTTCACTCGCGTTGTGAGGAGCAAGAGTGGAACAATAGAGCTTGACGAGATAGGTGTCAAGGTAGAACCCGGACCCGCTGCGGAAGGCTTCATCACGAACGTTGAGGGTGTTCTCGAGCGCGTCAAGGAAGCCCTCCTAATGGCGAGGGGATTCAAGGAGGGGGAAGGCGATGAGGAGGCCGTTAAGAAAACCGATGAGATACTGGGGTATATTGAAGAGGTTAGGAGAGGCAGGAAGCCGCTCACGATTAAAATAGCCGATCCCCTTGGCAACAGCGCGCTGATAGGAGAGAAGGTCAAAAGCAGATTTCTAACGCAGGAAGAGGTTGATAGTCTGAGCCTTGGCCCCTATGTGAGGGTCAACCCGGAGGAGTTTGAAGAGTCTTCAGAGAACGCAGAGAATAGATCCACTCAGAGATAAACGACCTCTTTCGCCAGGAGGTTCCTCCTACGGAGAAATCAACTTTCCCCAAGGGCAAGGGAGGCCTTTAGAACATCGCTCACGACCCCGCTTGCAGTCTCCTTCGGCCCTGCTCCGGCCCCCCTTATGACCAACTTCCCGAGGAGGTCGGTCTTTATCACCGCCGCGTTCTCGTGACTTCCAACGGCGAGGGGGCTGCTCCTGAGGATCTCTCTCGGCTCGACGGTTACATTTCCCTCCTCGACCGTCGCGACGAGCCTCACGGTTCTACCCCTTTTCTTCGCCCTTTGGACTTTCTCCATGTTTACTCTTGATATTCCCCTCACCCTTGCTTCGTCGAAGGTTACCGGCTCGAAGGCGACGCAGTGAAGTATGGTGGCCTTGTAACCTGCGTCTATTCCTAAAATATCCCCGTCTGGATTTTTCTCGGCTATTCCAAGTGATTGGGCTTCCCTCAGTGCTCCTTCGAAGGTCTCTCCCTCTTCCATCCGGTTCAGGATGAACGTCGTTGTCGCGTTTAAGACCGCCTCAACCCTCTCAACATCGTCCCCTAAGAGGTTCTCGCGCAGAAGGCCGATTACCGGCGTCCCCGCCATCACCGTCGCCTCGAATAAGTATGGGAGATCCCTCCTCTCAGCTTCTCTCGTCAACTTCGCATAATGGAATGCCAAGGGAGGCTTGTTACTTGTGATGACAGCCTTCCCACCCCTTAGTGCTGCCAGATGCCATCTCCAGGCGTTTTCCCCGTTAGTAACGTCGATGACGGCCCCAGAGTCAACCTCATTAACGGCTTCCACCGGAGTGAAATTGTAGACCTCGTAGTCGTTTGTCCAGGAGGAGAGCTTTCCAAAGGTCTCTTTGACGAGCAGGGCTTCCTTGAGGTTTATTCCTTCTGGGAGCCAGATCGTTCCACTAGTGTCGGTGATGCTTACAATCTTAACGTTTATGCCGTACCTCTCACGGAAGAGCTGCTCCTTCTCAATAATAACCCTCGCGACGGCCTTTCCAACGTTGCCGAAACCGAGGAGGGAAAGTTTAATCTCCTGCATTGACACCACCTAAGAGAAAATGGGGGGACTTTAAAACGCTCACCTGTTGAGGATTACCTTTATGATGTCCATATCCCTGGCGATTCCGACTAGCTCGTCCTCTCCTTTTATGACGGGCAGCTGCTCGATCTTGTACTGCACCATCTTCTGGGCCACGTCGTAGATGCTCATATGTGGTGTGGCCACGATAAGCTCGCGGTTCATTATCTCCTCGACCGGCTTTTTGGGGAGCTGAAGTTCTGCCTTCTCGAAGAGCAGTGTGGGGTTACTCTCGAGGATCCAATCCTCCTCACTTGAAGCTGCCAGAGCCGTCTGCTTCATCACTCTAATTACTTCGCTATCACTTAGGAGATCCGTCTCATCCACCATTCCAACGAGGTTCCCGTCGTCGTCTATGACTGGGATTGCCATTGCATTGCAGAGGAGGAGGCTCTTGAGGGCGGCTTTAAGTGGCGTTCCGTGCCAGACTACACCGACGTTTCTCTGATAATACTCCTTAATCGTTATGTCCTTCATCTTCTCGTTCTTCGCCAGATAACGCCGCACGATGTCCCCAACCGTTAGGACACCGAGGACGTGGCTCTCATTATCAACCACCACTACCCTTCTGTAGTCAAGCTCAATCATCTTCCTAACGGCCTTTTTGAGGTCGTCATCCGGCTTTACGGTGGGAACCTCCCTCCTTATGAGCATCGCTAGCTGATCTTCGTCTGGATGGAGCAGAATCCGCTTTACGCTTATGACCCCCGTCAGGGTCTTGGTCTTTTTGTTGATGACTGGGAATGACCTAACCTTGTACTTTCTAAAAAGCTCCAGTGCGTACTCCCTTGTTGCGGGCAACTCTATGGCCACTGGATCCGGGGTCATCAGGGTTTTCACGCGCATTTTCTCACCACCGCTTTAAGTTAAAGCGCCCTCACCCTATTTTAATCTTTTCATGGACATCAGTAAAGGGTTAAAGAAAAGGGGGTCAGCCGAGGACGGCTAGGAAAACACCCGCGGCAACCGCCGTTCCTATGACACCAGCAACGTTCGGACCCATTGCATGCATCAGGATGAAGTTGCCTGGGTCTTCTTCGCTCGCCATCCTCTGGACAACACGCGCTGACATCGGCACCGCTGAAACACCGGCCGCGCCTATCATCGGGTTGATCTTTCCACCACTGATCTTTTCCATGAACTTCCCAAAGAGTACCCCCCCGGCGGTTGCCGTGGCGAAGGCGACTATGCCGAGACCTAGGATCATAAGGGTCTGTGCGGTGAGGAAGCTGCTGGCGCGCATCGTGGAGCCGACGCCGAGGCCAAGGAATATTGTGACGATGTTCATAAGCTCTTCCTGTGCCGCTTTGCTGAGCCTCTCGACGACGCCGCTCTCGCGGAAGAGGTTGCCTATCATGAGCATTCCAACGAGCGGGGCCGCGCTTGGGACGAGGAGGCCGATGGTTATCATGGCCACTATCGGGAAGAGGATCTTCTCGCGCTTTGAAACCGGCCTGAGTTGTTCCATCCTTATGCGTCTCTCCTCGGGGCTGGTGAGTGCCTTGATGATGGGCGGCTGGATGAGCGGGACGAGGCTCATATAGGAGTAAGCGGCAACCGCGGTCGCTCCAAGTATCTCCGGCGCGAGTTTTGTGGTTAGGTAGATGGTGGTTGGTCCGTCGGCGCCTCCAATGATGCCTATGCTTGCCGCCTGGTGGAGGTTAAAGCCGAGGGCTATTGCGGTGAGCATCGCTATGAAAACGCCTATCTGCGCCGCCGCGCCCATCAGTGCCGTCTTAGGGTCTGCTATGAGCGGGCCAAAGTCGGTCATTGCCCCAAGGCCGAAGAATATCAGGAGAGGCACTATCTCCGTCCTTATGAGGGTGTAGTATACTATGTCAAAGAGACCTGGTGGTCCGTAATGTTGGTTCAGGTAACCCAGCATGGCGAATATGTTGTCCCCTATGTGCGCGGGCAGATTCGGAGCAACGGGCCAGTTGACTAGGTTCCCGAGGGGTATGTTGACGAGGACGGCGCTTATGCCTATTGGGAGTAGAAGAAGGGGCTCCATCTTGTACCTGATGGCAAGGTATGCAAGCGTCAGCCCCACTATTATCATAACGATGTTGCCCCACGTTAGGTGGAGCAGACCCATCCCCTGGAAGAACGTCATTACTTGGTCTATCATTCCCGCCATGGCCCTCACCCAAGTTCGATTAGTGGTTGTCTGGTGTCGACTGTGTCGCCTTCTTTGACGAGGATTTTCTTTACTGTCCCGTTTCTTGGTGATGGGATTTCGTTCTCCATTTTCATTGCTTCTAGGATTATTAATCCTTGACCGGTTTTAACCTCTTCACCCTCTTTAACGAGGATTTTTAGAATTTTACCCGGCATTGGGGACGTAACAACACCCTCTCCCGCTGGAGCGGGTGTTGAGGTTGCTGGAGTGGCTGGGGCAACTGGAGCCGATACTGGAGAAGAAGCAGCGGCCGGAACACCCAAACCAGAGACCTGGGATGGTGTGCTCAAAGCTCCGACGTTGATTCCCAGCCCCTTCGCTTCAACATCGTAGCTCTTCTCGTTGAACATTACCCGGAACTTCCCCCCAGGGAGTTCCTCGACATCAACTTCGTACTCAACACCGTCAACGATGACCTTGACTTTCATCTTCACCACTTCCCTAACTCGTAGTTGAAATCCTCACCATCCTCCATTGAACTCTGCAGGCCGTAGAGACGCCACGCGTCGGAAACCTTTCTCCTGAAGGGTAGGGGTCTGAGCTGGCTTGCCTTCTCGGCGGTGTAAGCCAAAACCGCGGCCGTTATAACCGCGAGGTCCCTCGGCGGTATCTCCTGTTTCTCCTCCGCCTCTGTTTTGGGGACTGGAGTGGGTGCTGGAGATGAAGCGGCCGCAGTCTCCCTCTCAACGAGTCTTCTCTCAGTCCAGCCAACGGCGTAGAGAACCACCGCGAGTATTGACAGCACGGTGAAAACTATTGTAACACCCAGCACGGTGAGGTCAAGTCCCTCTATGAACTCCGCCATCGTCGTCATGCTAACACCTCACAGCGGTATGTTGCCGTGTTTCTTCGGCGGGAGCTTGACGCGCTTGCTCCCCAGGGCCTCTAGCGACATGATTATCTTCGCCCTCGTTTCAGCAGGGTCTATGACGTCGTCGATGTAGCCGCGAGCAGCTGCCACATACGGGTTGGCGAACTTCTCTCTGTACTCGGCTATCTTCTGCTGTCTGACTTCCTCAGGCTTCTCGGCCGCGGCTATCTCCTTGCGGAAGATTATGTTCGCCGCCCCCTCCGGACCCATGACCGCTATCTCCGCGGTGGGCCACGCATAGACGAAGTCGGCACCGAGGTGCTTGCTTCCCATCGCGAGATACGCCCCACCGTAGGCCTTTCTCAGCACAACTGTAACCATCGGCACCGTCGCCTCGGCGTAGGCGTAGAGTATCTTCGCGCCGTGCCTGATGATTCCGCCGTACTCCTGCTGCGTTCCAGGGAGATATCCCGGAACGTCGACGAGCGTAACTATCGGGATGTTGAAGGCGTCACAGGTTCTCACGAAGCGCGCAATCTTGTCTGAGCTGTCTATGTCGAGAACGCCGGCGAGATGAATCGGGTTGTTCGCTACGATGCCAACCGTCCCCCCGTTCATCCTTCCAAAGCCAACGACGGCGTTCGGAGCGAAGTACGGAAGAATCTCGAGGAAATCCGGGTTGCCGTTCTCGTCGCGGTCAACTATCTCATAGATGACCCCCCTCACGTCATAGCCCTTGTTCGGATCATCTGGAACGATGGTGTAGAGGTTTTCGGTCTTCCTGAACGGCAAGTCGCTGGTTTTGACGCGCGGCGGCTTCTCCACGTTGTTTGACGGGAGGTAGCCGATGAGCCTCCTGATGAGGGCAAGAACCTCCTCGTCGCTCTTTCCTATAAGGTGAGCCTGGCCGGCCCTCTGGGCGTGAACCATCGCTCCACCGAGCTGTACCGGTGTAACCTCTACGCCGGTAACGGCCTTGACGACCTGCGGCCCAGTGATGAACATGAAGCTCGCCGGATTATCCACCATGAGGATGAAGTCACCTATGGCGGGGCTGTAGACGGCTCCTCCAGCACAAGGACCCATTATAGCCGTAATCTGTGGAACCACCCCGCTCAGGAGGGTGTTCATCTTGAAGATGTCGCCGTAGCCCTTGAGCGAGTCGACGCCCTCCTGAATCCTCGCTCCCCCGGAGTCGTTGAGGCCTATAATCGGTGCACCGGCCTCAAGGGCTAGCTCCATGACGCGCTTTATCTTCGCCGCGTGCATCTCCCCCAGAGAGCCGCCCATGACGGTGAAGTCTTGGGCGAAGACGAAGACCAAACGGCCGTCGATGGTTCCATAGCCGGTTATGACACCGTCCGCCGGAAGCTCTTTCCTGTCCATTCCGAACTCCGTTCCGCGGTGTTTGACGAACATTCCAATCTCGACAAAGCTCCCAGGATCGAGGAGTTTTTCAACCCTCTCGCGGGCGGTGAGCTTTCCCTTGGCGTGCTGCTTCTCCACGGCCTTTTCGCCGCCCATCGCCAAAATCTCTCTCTTCCTCTCATACAGTTCGTTGACCTTCTCCTCCATGCTCATGAGAACTCCCCCTTGGGTGGCATGATGCCTGGCACTTGTAGTTTGTAAAGTTTAAAAGGGTTTTCAACCCTTAGAATGCCCTAATGGATAAAACATCCATTGAGTTTGGACTGAAAGTAAAACGCCGGAAGAAAAAAAGGGGATCAAATGTGTTGTATCGGCGTCTCAGCTCCACAGGCCTCACACTTGAGGAAGTAGAAGCGACCCTTTTTGATGATCTTCGTGTCCGGTGAGCCGCAGACCGGGCAGATGACGAACTCTCTGAGGTACTTTTTGAGCTTGTTACTTATGAGGTATGGCGTGAAGCGTCCTTGAAGGATAACGCGCCTTCCCTCAAGCGTTCCAGCGGTTCCGACCTCCCTCAGCAGGAACTTAAGAAGGTGGTTCGGTTCGCGGTTCATAGCCTCGGCTATGTCTAGGAAGTTCTCGATTATCGTCCTGTTGCCGGCTATCGTAACCTGCGCCGCGGGAACCTCAAAACGTGAAGCGTGATTTTTGACGTTCTCTGGAAGCTCATCATGGGCCTTCTCCAGAAGACCTTCGAAATCGTAAAAGTCAACCTTTTTCTCGCTCATGCTCTCACCTCCATCTTACCTCCCCTGCCCCGTTTATAACCTTTTGGCGTGGGTTGTCAAGAAAGAGTGGAAATGAAAACTCAAAGCACCCTGTAGAACCCAGCCCTTGGCTCATATATCCTCGCATCCCTCTTCAGGTCGTTCAGCAGTTTCCTAATATCATTCTCCGTGCCAATTCCGGCCTGCTTCGCCGCCTCGATAACCCTATCCTCCGGTGCTCCGAACTCGCCCTCACTCTCAAGGTTCTTGATGACGTCAAGGAGCCTGTCAATCTTGTTTATCTTCTTGGAGCTTTTACCGACCTCGAGGATGGATATGTCGAGCGTTCCTTCCTCATCAGTAGCGATGGTCCTTATCATCTCCTCGATTATCTGAATTGCCGCCCTTGCATCCTCCCTGGTTACCGTCTCGCTCAGCCGCATCCTCGCGTGGGCCTCACTGAGTCTTATCAGGGCCTCTAACTGTCTGGCAGTCACTGGAATCGGTTGTACGCCTTCCTCCTCGCCGGAGTGCTTGAACCCCTTCCTCATCCTCACGTAGTAGCGCTTTATCTCATCCATCGCTTCCCTACTGAGAGTGGGATGGACGTTCTTCCTTGCGTAGGCTATGTACTTCTTGAGCAGGTCGTAGGGTATCTTCGGCGTTACGGCCTCAGCCTCCCCCCTGCGGACCTTAAGGATGTGCTCAGCTATGCTCGCGTCAACCTTCTCATCAGGTTCATCCAACAGGAGGAAGATAAGGTCGAAACGGCTGAGCAATGTGGGCGGGAGGTCGAGCTGCTCCGGGAGGCTCTTATGTCTATTGAAGCGGCCGTACTTCGGATTTGCGGCCGCTATGACGGTTGTCCTCGAGTTAAGCGTCGCAGTGATGCCCGCCTTACTGATGCTGATGCTTTGCTGTTCCAGCGCTTCATGTATGGCGCTCCTATCCCTGTCACTCATCTTGTCGAACTCGTCTATGCAGTTGTGAACGATTATTCCCTCGGCGACGAAGTTGTGCTCTCCCGGAACGTAGAGGTCATAAACGTAGCCTTCATAGGGGATCTTTTTGATTGAGGTGATTTCATCCAAGAAATAATCCCTTGTCGATAGAATCTCAAGCTTAAGTCTGATCTCAGGGGTTAGGACATCGCTGAGTTTTACTACAAGTTTTCTCAGCTGGATTCTACTGGGCTGATACTTGTCCTTGGCGTAGGAGTAAACCGTACTCCAAAGCCCCCTCTCTTGAAGTAGCTTAGTCGGAACACTTTTAATGATCTCCTTTGCAACTCTCATTACAGGTTCAGCGGGAACCTTATCGCTTCTCGAAGAAACAAGGTGCTTTTTGGATGGTATGTCTTTGGCTTTAACGCTGTAACCTTTGACCGCGTTAAGCAGGTTTGTCACGTCTTCTCTTCCAGTTATCCGAATTTTGTTAGCGTTATCCCCCTGAATTACGCGCGCGTACACATCGAATCTCCTGAGCAGGAGTGCAAAGGCCCTATCCTTTTCAAAGTCGCTTGAGAGCATGAATTCTATATGAACAATGCTGCCTTTCTTGCTCCTCTTAATGGACACGCAGCCATCAGAGTCAAGTGCTCCTGCAACAAAGCCCTTCAGGGCCTCATCGTCCAAGGAGAAAGTATTCTTGAGGCTGTCTCCGGTGATATACTCGTAGAGGTAAGCGAGCAGTGGTGAACTGACGTGGAAGGTGACCGTCTCGCTTCTCATTGTCCGCTCGTATTCTCTCAGCTGTCCACCGTAGAAGCTTGAAAAGGCGCTCTTAATCTCCTGTATCTGGTCTCTGTGAATCTTTGACTGCACAATGCGGACGTGAACCTTCGAGCCATCTCGTTTTATCCACCCGTCTCCATAGAGGAAACCCAAGAAGTAGGCAAGCTCTGGGGTTATGTAAGCGACCTTAAGGCGCTCCCTGCGGTAGTTTGGACCGTAGGTTAACGGTCTTTCACGCCATTTTTCGTAAATCCCAAGTTCCCAGAGTATCTTCCTGAACTTCCCAATGCTGATGGAACCCTTTCCTGAAAGGAAATCCTTAGAAACGTTGTGCTTCCTGTTGAACTCAGCAAGGGTCTTGAACCTCTTGAGGACCTCTGCCTTCAGTTCTTCCTTTTCTTCCCGGGTCAATTTGACCTTCCAGTTTGATGGCAGAATGTCGAGTATGTAAACCCGTTCTTTAACTTGGGAAAGTTTAAGCGGGGCGACAATCCTATCTCCAACCCTGAACTTCTCAGCCTCCTTCCACTCAAGCGTCCTTCCGTCCACCAGGAGGTGGTCTGGAGTTAGGGTTACCTCGTTGCCGGAGTGGAACTTTATCCTGAGGAGATCTCCCTTCCAGGGCTTCCTGCGGATTATTGTTGCCTTTGAACCCTTTGTCTTCATGCTTTCAAGGTCGAGGGCAACAACGTTTATCTCCTTCTCCTGAATGTCCACGACCTGACCGTCTGAGAGGGCCTTGTAGGACTTGTTCAGCTCAAAGAGGTCTTCAATTCTCTGATATCTTCCGTCAACGAGAACCCTTGAGTCCGGATGCAGGCAGGCGAATCCACCGTCCGCTAAGACGAGAACACCCGCTTCTAAGACCCACGAGCCGGTGAACTCGTCTCTTACTGCCGCCGCTGTGTTGTGGACAACGAAGCCGTTGGCTATGAAGCTGTGAGAACCTTCCACCGTGAGATCGTAGACGTACTCGTAGGGGGAGGGAATGAATTCTTTTGTTATTCTTACCGGTTCCTCGGGAGTTAGAACCTGCCCGTTTATCTCCCGTGCCTGTACCCATCCATTTGGTGTCAGGAGCTTCGTCTCGGGGGTCACTGTTATCTCTTTCCTGTTCTCCCCTTTAATGCGAACGAGTTCTTTGGGAGCCTTTAGCTTCCAGAGGCGCAGGACTTTTCTCTCGCCGTCTTTGGTCTTCACTGCAAGTCCAAGGACCTCTGCGTCAACGCTCTTGTAATCATCAACTTCCCCAGGGGTGACCTTCTCAATGAGTTTTCCTATTTCAATCCTGCCCATGTTTGTCTCAATAATCGAATCCGGAGAGACACACAGCCCAGCCGCAGAACTGCTTTTACCACTCGTGTAAATCGCCCTTGGAGCTAAATTAGCCACGTAGCGGAGAATCTGGCTGTTGTGGACAAAGATATCGTTGGCAATGAAGTTGTGGTGCTCCGGAACCTGGAGGTCGTAGACCCAGGGGTGCTCCGGTTTGTACTCCTCGATCTCTTCAATCCTATCCCAGAAGATGTCGGACTCCGCTAGAAGTTTTCTGAGGTTCTCATCCTCCGTTTCAGGTATAATTCTCGGTTCGCTTTCTTTTCTCGGTGTTGCTATGAAACCCCCTTCTCTAAGCTCTTCCGCTTTCCTCGTCTTAAACTGTCCGTCCTCAAAGACGAAGAAGGGATGAGTTGGCGTTACCTTAATCTCCCTGCCGCTGCCGGTCTTTACCCTAAACATTCTCTCTGGAGCGGTTCTCTTCCAGGCTATATTGGCCTTGACCTTTCTTACCTTCAGGGTCTTCGCGTCGAGGGTGTAAAGTTCAAGGTCGATAGGAGCGTAGGCACCATCGTCAACCTTCCCGAGTGTCCCATCCTTTTCCGCCCTCTCAACGGCTTCTTCAACAATCTCTCCAATTTTTTTCAGGCTCCCATCGGCCAAAACAACCTCTGTGTTGTAATCAACGCACTTAGCTACTCCGGGGTCTCCCACAAGCAGGACGTGGCTCTCTCCCCTCAATTTGGTCCCGTCGGGCAGGTTTCTCTGAACTCCGCCGAACAGAGCTAAAGCTATGCCCTTCTTCACCGTCCTGTGGCCCCATATCGCCGGTGCTATTGAGTCCACTATCGCGTCAACTATATCCTTCCTCCTGGCAAGCTCGCGTATCTTCTGCTCGTCCTCTGGAGAGATCTCAAGCTCCTCTATCTCCTTGCTGAGTTGCTCTATGTGGTTGACCTCAAGAACCTTCTTAAAGATGGGCCTCTTGTCCTTCTGCTCGAGGATAACCCTGAGGATTCCGGTAACGAGAACGCGGTCACCCGGCAGAGCCGTGTCAACGAGGTCGTCGAGCAGAATTGCATCGACGAAGCGGGGCATCTGACCACCCTTCAAGCTCTCGGGTCTGTCCTGAAGGCGGAAACTCTGGAAGTTTATGAAACGACTCTTCTCTACGTTAAGGTCGACGTTTCTGCTTCCACAGGCGTCGCACTTGGCAGGCTTGACGAGGTTCTCGTATGGTCTCTGGAGTCTTACCATCTCGTTGCCGCAGTCCTTACAGACGAAGACGGCTTTTTCAACGAAGGGCTTGACCTCGCTGACGCGTGTGATGATTCCCTCAACCTGTATAAGACGGTTTATGTGCTCGCTCCCTATCTCCTTCACCAAGAGCGTCTTAGGGAGGTTAAAGAAGCGCGCATGAACCTTAAATTCCTCCTCTTTCAGGAGCTGTTCGCGGAGGACTATTTGAATCGCGTCCTCGGCCGCTAAAATGCTCTCCTCTGGGTTCTCCAAGAGTTCTGCCGCAAGCTCCGGGTCGTATGAATTGAGGTGCGTCCAATCTATCGAGAGTGAGCGCTTTGGGGTGAGCGTCAGCAGGTCCTTCAGCTTGTTTAGATAAACTCCTCTGCCCTCGTTGTCCACGTAACCCTTCAGGAAGTTCGCGTATCTCCCAATCATATCCTCGCGGTCCATCACTCCTCACCGAGCCACTCGTTTCTTATCTTTGAAAGCTGGAGGTAAACGCGCCTCTCCTCGGGCGAAAGGCGGGAAAGCAGTTCAAGGCTGTTTGGGCGCCACATTACGGCCTTCAGTATCTTGTTGAAGCGCAGCTTTTTTAGGTACTCGGTCTTCTTCTTGAGGTTGGCCAGCTTGGTGAGCTTGACGTTTATGGTTTCTATGCCCTCACCGGCGTTCATTCTGACGTAGTTTTCGAGGTAGTGCATGTAGAACTCGGCCCTGTCGTATAGGCCGGCCGGAAGCGGCATCACAGGCTCGTTCTCCCTCTCCTCGGCTATCGCCCTGTCTATTTCACCTATTATCTTGTCAGTCTCGTCAATGACCTCAACCACACCGGCCCCCCACAGCTCCCTCGCCTTCCAGTCCTCCACGAGAACGACGTCCCCGGCATTCCAATCGCCGAAGGGCCTGAGGATTTTAACGGCTACGAGTGCCCTCCCAGTGAGCATGATACCACCTGAACGACCTAAGATTTTTGGCTAATAAACCTTGCCGGAACAGCTTGGAACCCTGCTGAACTCGATTGTGCCAGTTCCTTTTCCACTCGAATGAATTCATGGGTACATACGAACCCCTGGACAATGGAGTCCTCGATAACCCTATAAACTTGGGGAGAAATTCGTATGGGGTGAGTGATAGTGCTGATAGGGATAATGAGTGATACTCACGACAACCTTCCCGCTATAGCGAAGGCGGTGGAGCTTTTCAACCGCGAGAACGTTGAACTCGTCATCCATGCCGGGGACTATGTTGCTCCATTCGTCGCGGGTGAGCTTAAAAAGCTCAAGGCGCCGCTTAGAGGGGTCTTCGGCAACAACGACGGTGAGAGGAAGGGTCTCTACGAAGCGCTTGGCATCTACGACGAGCTGATAGAACTTAAGGCAGATGGCATGAAGATAGCTGTAACCCACGGGACGAACGAGGTCCTCGTCAGGGCGCTGGCAAGGAGCAGGCTCTACGATGTGGTCGTCGTCGGCCACACCCACCGCTACGAGATACGCGAGGTGGGTAGGACGATACTCATCAACCCGGGGGAGGTCTGCGGCTACCTGACTGGGGTCAAGAGCGTCGCTTTGCTTGACACGAGGAAGAGGGAAGTGAAGATCATCAACCTCGACACAGGGGAGCTTCTTGGGGCGATGGGCCTCTGATGAGCGCCTCTAACTGGCGGTGAGTATGGAGGACATCCTCATTCCGAAGGAGAGGACCGACGCGGTCGTGTTCATCGGCGTTGACAGGCGAGAGAACGTTGAGTTCATAAAGGTCTATGCGGTCAGCGAGGAAACCGCTTTGGAGGCGTTAGAGGCTTTTATGAATGCGAAAGGCCTTCATCCAGCCGATTACCGTCTCGTGGGCAGAGGCAGGGAGAAGACCTCGGGAAAGCGGGCGATAACCACACGCACCGAGGAGGAGCTGTCCGCCCTCGCCTCAAGGCTCGGCCTCAAACTCCTCTCGAATGGCGTTCTTCACGTTGGTGATGCAGAGGAACTCTACCAGCTCACGCTCCTCAGCGAGGAACTCTACGGGAGGCTGAAGGAGGAGCGCTCCGGGGGGAGCCTGGAGAAGAGGAATAGAGGACTGACCATCAGCATCAGAAAAACCCTTGAACTCGGCCTTCCCACGCTGGTCGTCAACCTGCGCGGAATCAACCTCGAACCCCTGATTCCAGATGGGGCACTTCTACTTAGGGAGCCTTCCCTTACTGAGGTTTTGGAGATGATGAATGAGAAGGTTGTCGTCGTGGAGACGGTTTGGCCAGAAAAATACACTAGGATTCCTTTCGCGGTTAGGATGAACCTTCCACCCATGGCAAGGGAGGAGTTTGCCGGCGAGCTGGGGAGGAGGCTTGGCCTTCCGGTTGACCCGTCCCTCTTCACGGACTACCCTGAGTGGCTTCTAAACTACAGGAACCTCGACTTCCTTGTGGCAATTGTTAAGAAACTCATGGAAAAAGGGATAAATAGAGATGCCGCCCTTGAGACGGCCGTCGTGGTCAACCTCGGCTTCATCCCATCAGATTTTGGAGGACTCGGGGATTAGCTTCTCAGGGCCGAGAAGTATCTTTTGACCGCTCCTTTAAAGTCGGGGTTGTGTTTTCCGAGCGCGGCATTGATAAGCTCCTTCAGCTTTTCATCCTCGGCGATATACCCCAGGAGAAGGCCCTCGTCGACGCTCAGCTCAGAGAGAAAAGATGCCCCATCCAAGAAAGCTTTTCTGTCTCCCTCTTCCGCGAGAACCTTGAGCCACTCGAGGTATGGCCTGACCTTTTTGACCCTCCCCTGGAACTCCAGCCAGTCTACTGAGAGTCTACCGCCGGGTGAGATGTATTTTCCTGGGCTTTCAAGGTATGGCCTCAGCCTTTCTCCAAGCTTTGAGCCTAGGAGCTTCCCTTTGAAGGCCTCCAGTGAGTTGTAGTCTCCGCTCAGCCTTTTCTTGTCAACGAAGTCAAGGGAGTCGAAGAGCGCTACTCCCGTCAGATAACAGAGGGCTGCGAAGGGGATTTCCGACAGGATGATGCCCTCTTTTGTGACCCTGATGGGGCTTCCTATCTTTCTCTCACGCCCTTCCAAAAGGGTTCCCAAGGGATAGCTGAGGCTTTTTAGGCAGAACTCAAGCTCGTCCATTCTCCCACCACTGGAGTTTTTACCCTGGATACTAAAAGCCTTTTCGTCAGGTTTTTTAGAACCTCGCTGGAGATTCAATTGGTGGGAGAATGGAGTGGGTCGAGATAGACGGTTCCTATGGTGAAGGAGGAGGCCAGATACTCAGGACGGCCGTTGCACTCTCCATTGTCACTGGAAAGGCAACTAGGATAAAACGGATTAGGGTAAACCGCCCCAATCCCGGCTTAAGGCCTCAGCACCTCCATGGGGTTCTGGCTTTGAAGGAGCTGGGCGGTGCTAGGGTTGAAGGTGCGGGAGTTGGTTCGACGGAGCTTGAGTTCATTCCGGGTAAGACAAAGCCGAAGCACATTCGCGTCCCTATAAACACCACTGGAAGTATAACCCTCGTTCTTCAGGCGTTATTGCCGGCTATGGCTTTCACTGGCGGGAGCTTCGAGATAACAGGGGGGACGGACGTCCCCTGGAGCCCACCGATTGATTATCTGAAGAACGTCACTCTCTTCGCGCTTGAAACGATGGGGCTAAATGCTGAGCTTGAAATCAGGCGAAGGGGCCACTACCCGAAGGGTCGCGGTTTGATAGTCGGCAAAGTTGAGCCGTGGGAGAAGAGGAAGCCGTTAAAGGCGCTTGAATGGAGACGCATAGGCCGTTTCGCAGGAACAAGCCACGCGACCAATCTGCCGGCCCACGTTGCCGAGAGACAGGCCAAAGCGACCCAAGAGAGACTGCTGGAGCTTTATAACGTTCCGGTAGAGATTAAGCGAGAGATTTCACGCTCGTTCGGCCCGGGGAGCGGCATCGTCGTCTGGGTCGAGACCGATGGACTGAGGCTCGGCGGGGATGCTCTGGGGAAGCGCGGCAAGCCGGCGGAGGCCGTTGGCAGGGAAGCGGCGGACGAGCTTTTGGAGGCGCTGACGAGCGGGGCCGCGGTGGATAGGTTCCTTGGTGACCAGCTGATACCCTTCTTGGCGCTAGCCGGCGGAGAGATGAAGGTCGCGGAGATAACGAACCACCTCGTTACCAACGTCTGGGTTGTGGAGAGGTTCCTCGGGAAGATCTTCGAGGTGAAGGGCGAAATCGGAGGTCCTGGAGTGGTTAGGGTTGTGAGAAGAGTGGAGGTCTAACGAAGGGATTAGATACTCCCACTCCGAATTCTTTGTGATGTCTATGTTCAGGCGGGTCGAACACGAGAGGTGGATGGAGCAGGCGGAGAAGACCCTTCGCTCCGTCCTCAGGGACTTGGAAGGTGGAGATTATGAGTGGGTGAGCTTCAAGGCCCAGCAGGTGGCAGAGCTGGCGGTTAAGGCACTCCTTCGGGAAGTGGGCTTTGCCCCCATCGGCCACTCCATAACAAGACTTCTCAGAAACCTGTGAGATGAATGCTTTGATGTCTTGAGAGACTTGTTCCACATGGCTATGGAACTTAACTATGAACTAATAGCACCCCACTGTCCAGATGCCTACCCTGAGGGTTCTCCCTTTGAGTACTACTCGGAGGGCGTGGCCCCTGGAGATGATTGATTATGCTGAGGAAGTCCTCAACTTCGTCAAAAGAACGGCAGAGCGCCTCACTGGGGATTGAGAGTTTTGTGCAGAGTAGTTGGCTACTCCAACGGTGACGTCACGGTTGTTCCCTTTGGCTCCACGGCGAGGGTAACTACGACGAGGAGAGCTACATAGACGTGCTCATAGTGTCTGAAGTTGATTTCGATAGGCTACTGATAGGCGTTGTAATTGAGGTCCTTTTCAAATATGGCGAGCTGGTAGATCCCATCATTATTAAGCCGGAAGAGCTCAAAAGAAGAAGTAATGGCTTCCTTAAAACGATAATTAGTGGAGAAAACTCTCTCTACTCCTCCACCTCAACCCCATAGACCTTCTCTGGATTCTCGACATGGATTTTGTAAACGTCCTCCTCTGTGAAAACTCCGTTCTGCAGGAAAGCCTTCGTTCTCTTTGGAACGGTTTTCGGTCCCAGGACAGCCCCCGGCCGCCTTTTGTCGTCTATGTAGTCCGTCTCCATCATAAACCTGTTTCCCTGCTCTATCGCGGCTTTTATGTTCTTCCTGCTCGCGATTACGCTTGGGAAGACGCCGACCTCCTCAGCCACCTTGATCAGCGGTGGAGAGAAGTGTTTGACAACCTTGTACGGCTTTATTCCAACCTCTTTCACATACCCCCCGAGTTCTCTGAACTTCTCCTCGTCGAAGCTCTCCGTGTGCAGCTGGACTGCGCAGTCTGCCTCCTTAGCAAGGCTCATGCCATACTTCATAAGCTCTATGCTTGCCTGCCATATCTCCGCGGGAACCTCGTAGTGTGGCCTGCCTATCTCACCTATGCCTATCGCCTTCCCATCGAGGCAGAGCTTTTGCGCGTATTCCAAAGCTCTCATGACTTCGCTCTTTGCATATTCGAGGCCCTTTTCCCTCGCTAGGTAGTCGAACTCGGCAGGGTGGACGCCAACGATGGCGTAGGCCTTCACAGGGGTCTCTTTGTTAATCCTCTCAACCAGCTCAATGTGGAAGTCCATTGCCTTGGTGAAGTCCTCCGTCTTGAGGCCTGGGAAACCGTAGTCGTGGGCACTCTTATAGACGACGACGAGATGAGTGCCTCCGGCTTTGTGGAACTCCTCAACAGCATCGAGAAACAGCCCGTGATAAGGGTCGACGTGAAAGTGGTTGTCCCAGATTATCATAACATCACCTCACGATTGATAAACTTCAATGGCATCACCGTCCCTAAGCTTTAGCGTTCCCTCAAGAACCAGTGCCACCCGGTCGCCTTCGACTGCGAAATCCACTTTCCGGTTCTGGATGTGTATCTCCCTTACAAGGGCTATCCCATCGCCCTTCAGCTTGTAGCCCGGGTAGATTACTCCGTCAAGGACGACCCCGCCAAGAACCTGCCTCCCGAGTATGGAAGTAACCCCAGCCACTTGAAATCTTCCGACAGGTTTCTTTGACACCACCTCCTCCTTATCCGTTTTCCTGTCAGTCCATCGGCGAATTCTGCTCCAGATACTCATTCCCACCATCGGACTATTTCCCTTGGGGAGATGAGGATATGACCCTTATGGGCTAGGAGAGTGAACGGAGACTTCCTGAACCTTATCTTTACGAGTTCTTCCTCATCACTGAGCTGGACGACCGACGTTGCTATGTCCTCTAGGAAAGGCAGGGGGTTGAACTTCAGCTTTTCGACCACTGGGCGCTCGATTATGTAGACGTTCTTGCTCCTTCTGCTGCCGAGTTTTCTGCGGATAAGGTTGAGGAGGGTGTATGTGTTGTATATCCCCTTCTGGAACACCAGAAGCCGCTCAAGCCCGAGGACTAGGTGGATGTATCTCTCGTAGGACAGTTTCTCAAGCTCGCGCTCCAGCTTTCTCTGGTAGACGTTTGGATCCTCTTCGAACTCTATCCTGCCGACAACGTTGCCGACTTCCTGACTCCCACCTACCTTTATGACGTTGACGTCCTTCATTCCGGGGGAGAATCCCATAAGCTTGAGGTGGGTCGCATAAACCGGGAGTGTGTCGAAGATGTCCTCAATTACGAGGGGTATACCGTTTTTCTCGGAAAATGCCTTAAAGAAGTAAAGGGTGAACTCCGTCCCGAAGACTGAGCTGTTCTCCACTATGGTAAGTCCGCCGGTTTTTATGTTCTCTATAAGCTTTTCCAGGTCCTCGGCGGTCGTCAACACGGGCTTTTTCAGCTCCATCATGCTCCCAGCCCCCTGACGGCGATGTCGAACTTCTTCCCCGTGAGGGAGGGATTGACGCTCTTCTTTACATTTCCCCTGGCTCCCGTTGGGTAGGGATTCATTTTTATCACCGTGGTGGATATCCGTTCGAGTTCCTCCAGGACACCGCTTGATAGGGTTTCAAGTGCCTCCCTGTTCACGAGGTAGAATGCTTTCCTTCTCCTGTTCCCCAAGAAGCGTTGAATGCTGAGTATGAGCTGGTAGGAGTTGAGTGAGCTTCTCATAAAGAGGAACAGGTTCTCAATTCCCAAAACGAGGTTCAGCATGGGGTACTGTGCATCGCCGAGAACTCTCCTCCCCGCTTCCTCATAGTTCCTTATATAAACCCCCGCGTCCGGGTGGAAAGCTACTCTCGCCACAACGTTTCCAACTTCTTCCTCCTTTCCTCCGGTTTTTATGACCTTAGCACCGCTGAGATCCATTTCAACCCCCAAGAACCTCGCGCGAGTGGCTATCGTGTGCAGGGTGTCGAAGTCGTCGTCTATGAGTAGCGGAACCTTCCGCTCTTTGGAATATTCAACGAATGCCTTCAGAACGAACTCGGGGATATAGGATGGGGTGTACTCAAGCAGAACCGTCTCCCCTGGAAGAATGGAGTCGAGTATCTCAAAAGCGTCCTCCCATTCCATGGTCTCACCATGTAGAACTGTCCACGGAAGGATATAAACCTTTCACCCGCTTCGGAGGTGCTTTAAATAAAGAAATATTAAATAAGAAATAGCTAAATCACAGCAGGAGTCCCCGGAATCCTCGGGAAGGGTTGCACCTCGGCTATGTGCTCCGCTCCCACCATATACCGAACCAGTCTTTCTACGCCTATCCCTGCCCCCGCGCTGGGCCGCAACAGGCCAGCTTTGGCGACTTCAAGGTAGGGCCTGAACGCTTCGAGGCTTATCCCGGCTTTCCTCATCTTCCTGACTATAACCTTATACTCCCACTCCCTCTCGCCACCGCTGGAAACTTCTCCATAGCCCCCGGGTAGGTAGAGGTCATAGTTCCTGAAGTGGCCGGGCTTCTCGGGGTCTTCCCTGTCGTAAAACTCCCTCTCAATGTCCGTTATCCAGAATGGCTCCTTCATAAGTCTGCTTGCCTCTTCTTCACTCCCGAATTCCTCTTTTATCTCCTCCAGGGTAAAGCGCCTGAATGGTGGTCTCACCCGAGGTATCCTTCTCTCAAGTCCCCAGCTTCTCGCCTCCTTAAAGAGGCCACTGATGAGGTCCTCGATGAGTTTTATAACGTCGGCCATGCTCGCTCCGGCAATCTCAAAGTCGAACTGGGTAAACTCGTAGGTATGCCTTCCGTCGTCGGCGCTCCTTCCCTCAAGTCTGATGTTCGGTGAGAGGATGAATAGTTTGTCTATCCCCATCGCCACCGCCATCTGTTTGTGAAGTATCATACTATGAGTTAGTCTAAGCCTTTCCCCGTATACTTCAACTTCCAGAGGCTTCAGGGCTTCTCGTGCGGCAGGGTCTGGCCAGAGTGGGTCAGTTATCGAGCTGAGCATCACGGGAAGGAGCCACTTGAAGCCCCTGCCCACCATGTATCTTGTCATGTAGTCAATGACTCTCGTCTGAACTTCCATAATTGGTTCAATTTTTCTGGTCACGATTTGGAGAGCGTCCATATCAATCACCCATTTGTTGTCAAATCGCTCTCCCTTTATGCATTTTATGCAAGAAATTTTGGATTTTAGGCAAAATATGACATTTGACTGGCTAATTTTTTGGATGAATAACTGAATTTATGGCTTTAAACTGACGTTTGCTTCTTCCTTTGTCGATAACGTTATAACCTTCTACAGGAAACCCTACTTGGTGGTAAGATGGGAGTTTACATATCCACCCCCGAAGACCTCGTTCGCTATGGTTCCGCCACAGAGGAACAGCTTGAAACCCTGAAGAAGGCCCTCCTTGAGAGGAAGGACGTCCTAATCGTTGGTTCAAGCCGCTCTGGAAAGACGAAGCTCGTCGAAGCCCTTATGGGGTTCATACCCGACAACAGGAAGGTGGCGGTCATTACCGCCTATGGTGAGTTCAAGCCATTCAAGCCTAACATCGTTGTCATAGATACACAGTTTGACAGCCGCTCCATGAAAGTGAGGACCTCTGAGGTTATCTCGAAGATTCGCGCTATAAACCCTGATTACGTCGTCATCGACACGGTTCACACGATAGATGCTGCTAGGATATTCAGGGAGTTAATAGACGACTACTCATTCATCGTCACATCGCTCGCGCTCATCGACAACATAGAGGACGAGGTAAAGCACTGGCTGGGGATAGACGGTGGGACATTCGACAAGTTCGATGTCGTTGTTGAACTCAGGAGGGACTGGAGGACGGGGAAAAAGACCATAGATCGGATTTATGAAGTAAAAGACGGGACATTGAAAGTCCTTTTATAATCATTCCTTCTTGACTTTCCTTGACTTTATCATATTTCCGATTTCCCTTATAACCCGTGTTTGGCTCTTCATGTTTAGGTAGCCGAGGCGCCAGGCAGTATACAGGAAAATGTTGAAGGCCAGTGTTACAACCAGCGCCAGCGTGAGCGAGCTGAAGGTTATCCCCGCCATACTGTATCGGGTTCTCCTGAACATCCCCAGGGAAACGTAGTCCTCGGGTGTCATGTGCCTTATCTCCAGATGCGCCCTTACAGTTCCGTTCTCGGGCAGAAGGGAAAGCATGTGGTTCCAAGTCACGACGTAGACTTTGATGTGGGTTCCTTTCTCGATGCAGTGGGGGACTGTGATGTTCTTTTCCACCCAAAGACAGCTCCCATCCGGCAGAATCCTACCGCGAACGTCCGCGTGGCCGTAGGTCTGGAAGTAGAACGTCCCATTGTTTGGATTGATTTTAATGACCTCTATATCCTGCGTAGCCCCGCTGTAGACCAGCCCTCTAAAGAAGCGGTAGAGTCTGTCTATGAGTGAATTTGAGAAGTACTCGTCCCCCCAGACGATGTAGTAGCTTATGGTCCCGTCGTAATCCACCGTGTAAAGCACTCCAAGAGGGAGGTCGTCTGGTTTTGAGTAGATCGTCGGTAGATACTGGTTAACCTTCGCACTCTGCCAGGGAAGGTAGCCCTCAAGTGAATAGTCGCTTGAGGCTAGTCCTGCGAACCAGAAGATGAGAAAGTTCAGGACCAGCCATACGGTCAACCACTTCTTTGACACCGCGTTCCCCACTAAAGAAAGAAGGAAAATCAGCCCTTAAGCTTTTCCACGACCTCCCTCAGGTTGTCAAGCATCTCTTGAATATCCTCAAATGTCATGTACCCCATGTTGCCTATGCGGAAGGTCTTCTCCGCCACGCTTCCATAACCTTTAGCCAGCTCAAAGCCCCTCTCGCGCATCGCGTTGTAAAAGTCAACGCCCTTCATGCCCTCTGGAACGACGACCGCTGTAATGGTTGGACTCTCGTAGCCGGGCTCGGCCAGGACGCTGAGCCCCATGTCATTGACACCCTCGCGTATGGTCTCACTCCTCTTTCTGTACATTCCAAGCCACTCTCCCTTACCTCCCATCTTCTCCACGATGCGGAGGGTGATGTTGAGGCCGAATATCTGCGGGAGCGGCGGGGTTGACGGCGTTCCCTTCTTCTTCTCGTTGAACTTCCTGTAAAGCGGAAGGTCGAAGTACCAGCCCCTCTCGGGCATCTTCTCTGCTATCTCGAAAACGCGCTCGCTGACGGCGGACACGGCCAGTCCCGGCGGGACACCGAAGGCCTTCTGGCTGCTCGCGAAGACGAGGTCGATGCCCCATTCATCGAACTTTATGTCTGCACCGCCCATCGCTGAAACGGCATCGACGAAGAGCAGTTTGTCGTGCTCGTGAACCACTTTCGCCAGCTCCGGGAGCGGGTTGAGAACGCCGGTCGAGGTCTCGTTGTAAGTTACAGTGACGGCATGAACGTCGGGGTTCTTCCTGAGTGCGTCATCAAGCTCCTCCGGCTTAACGGCCTGTCCGGGGTTCTTCTCTAAGACAACAGCCTTCCTTCCGTTGGCCCTGACGACGTCGGCGAAGCGTTTTCCGAAGGCACCTATGATGGTGACGAGAACCTTCCCGCCGCGGGGGACGGTGTTCCTCACAGTGGCCTCCATGAAGCCGGTGCCGGAGCTTGGGAAGAGTATAACCTCGCCATTCTCTGCCTCCAAGAAGGCCTTAAGCCTGTTTAGTGTGTCAACGTGAACCTCTTTAGCCTCGGTAGAGCGGTGGCTGAACATCTGGACGGACATTATCGCGAGAACCTCGGGGAAGCAGGCGACTGGACCGGCAGTGAAAAGCTTGTATTTGGGCTTAACAAGCTCGTAGAGTTCCCTGTAAGCATCCTCATGCTCCATGTCGAACCTGAGTTCCATGATACCACCTCGGCGGGGGTTGAGGCGGAATCTATAAAAGGGTTCCTCCCGGCGGTGATGGGGTTTTGTTGAAGTTTTTTCTGATTTGAGTTCGGTGATGTGAAATCCCTTCAACCCGGCCAAGGCTTTTAAAATGTTTGAGACAACGCTTAGAAGGTGGTTTAATGAAACGCCCCCGTCTCATGGGAATAGCTCTGTTGGTACTCTCAGCCTTTACTGGAACCCTTGCCTTCCGGCTGGCAACCCCCGCAATAGCTTTCTACACCCGTGACATCCTCAGAGCTAGTATGCTGTCGGTTTCAATTGTTTCTATGTCCTTCGTCATCGCTAGGGCCTTTTCTTCAATTCTCGGAGGGCTGATACTCGAGCGGGGTAAGAAGCTCGTCTACATTGGTGCCGTGGCAATGATGCTCAATGGTTTCGCGGTTCAGCTCTATCCTTTAACCTCAAGCTGGGCACAGGTGGCAGGGATAAAGCTCCTCAATGGCTTTCTAAATGGCCTAGGCTGGCCGACAGCGCAGTTTGTCATAGCAGTGACGACGCCCAGTGAGATAAGGGCGAGGGTGACGTCAGTTTACTTCTTCTTTGGTAGCATAGCATCACTGCTTGGGAACTACGTCTACGCGTACACTGTTAGGTGGGGGCTCGGGGGACAGATGTGGATTTCTTCGGCATTCTTCATTCTCACCAGTCTGATAATGGTAGGTAGCTACGTTCTCCTCAGTGAGTGGATAATTCCGAGAAGGCCAAAAAGCCCTGGGAATGAAAGAACAGCTCTTGACCCAAAGCGCATCCTGATAATAGCCTCACTCATGGCGGTCATAGTGGCCTTCACCTCAGGTGAGATAACCTACGTCTACGTCTCCGAGGCGCTTGGGCTGAACAGGGAAACCACTGCAATGCTCATAGGCTGGGCCGGATTCCTGGCTGCCCTCCTAAGCTATGGGGCTTCATGGATGGCCGACATTGGAAGCGAGCGGAGAACTGTCACCATGACCACGATTTTGGCCGCGGTTTCGCCAGTACTGGCCGGGATAAAAACTGCCCCAACGGTTTTCCTTGGAATATTCCTGGCACTCTTTGCCTTCCAGAGCTTCCGTCCGATTTCGAGGAAGGTTTTAGCTTCCTACCACCGCTCCTCCCTTGCGATAGGCGGCGTCAACGGGGTTCAGAACCTGTCCACTTTCTTTGGAGGGATGATCTTCGGTTTAACATACTCGTTGGGAGAGCTCCACGGCGTTGTAACACTCAATATTGCCCTCCTTAGCTTCCTGCCGGTTTCCCTTGCACTGCTTTGGGAAACTGTTAAGCTTAAAGAGGAGGGTAATGGTCCCAAGCCGTCTGTCCCAAAACTTTTATAAGGGACTCAACTCGTCTGAGTTTAGGCTTAGCTTACGCTCATTTGGAGGTGAGAGCATGGGATTGAGACCAGCCAAGATTGATAGGGATGTTACCAAGCCCGCTTACACGAGGAGGGAGTACATACGCGGTGCTCCGGGACCGAAGATAACGATATTCGATATGGGCAACCTTTCGGCCGACTTTCAGTACGAGGTCAGCCTTCACGCAGAACAGGCCATGCAGATAAGACAGAATGCCCTTGAAGCCATCCGTATCCAGGTCAACAGGTACCTTCAGAAGAACGTTGGAAGGAGCAATTTCCACTTCAAGATAAGGGTTTTCCCGTTCCAGGTTCTTCGCGAGAACCCGATGGCAACTGGAAGGAAGGCTGACCGTTACGGAAACGGTATGCGCAGACCGTTCGGAAAGCCGATAGGCCTTGCTGCCCGCGTTAGAAAGGACCAGAAGATACTCTCCGTTTACCTCAACGAGAGCCACCTCAAGTTCGCCCTCGGTGCCATGCATAGGGCTAAGATGAAGCTGCCCTACAGCGCTTACTACAGGATTTATGACAAAGAGGGCAATGATGTCACCACCAAGGTCCTCTCGATCATGAAACGCTGACGCGCAACGCTGACGCGCAGTGTAATTTTCTTCCTTTTACACATTTCAGGCTGTTCTCGTGGGTTTTGCCGTGTCTCCTGTTTCACGATTGCTACCAACTATGTGGGCTGGTAGTGGCGTGCATTCTCTTTTGGATTTGGCTGCCCTTCAAGAGATGCTCTCACTGTTACAATTATAAAACGGGGCGAGTTTGGAAGAGAGGGGGATAAAGAGACCCTGAGCGAGCTTTAGAATTCTCTGAAGACCCTCTCAAGAACGGGGTCTGAAACTTTATATCCTCCGTTTCTTTTCTCAACATAACTCGATTTCACGAGATTCCCAAGTAGAGACGAGAAGTTGGAGTCGTTGACGTAGCCGAACTTGAGCGTCAGGTAGTCCTTTATGTCCTTCCAGCGGGAATAGCCGAGGCTTATCGCCTTCAGTATCACCCGGTATCTTGAACTGTAGGCGAAGAGCTTTGACAGCTCACTGTTCACAACTGATTTCGCCTCCCTGAGGATTCCCTCTATGGCATTTTCGTGTTCTACTCCTCTCGTGATCCTGACGTAGCCGTAGAGGGCCAGTCAGCCGACTATTCCATCGAGTTCCTCAATGGCCCCCTTAATCTCACGCTCGCTTACCTTGACTTCCCCCCCATTAAAGCCCCTTCTTAGAAACTCGGCGCTCAGCTCCGGACTGAACCTGTTGAGGATTATGTCGTGGTGGTACCTGCCGAAGAGCGGAGCGTTTGGGTCATTGAACTTGAGGAAGTCAAAGAGCAGACCCACTTCCGAGCCTGCCAAGACAAAGCTCAGGTTCTCGGGATTGTCGATTGCGTAAGCCAAGATCCCGTCGTACTTTGTAGCCTCACCGAACCGGAGGTACTGGGCTTCATCGAAGGCTATGATGATCCTTCCCGCCCTCTCGCCGTAATCGTTGGGGGCCTCAAGCAGTTCCGTTATCGAGAACTCCTTGGAGGTTATCTCAATCCTAACCCCTGAGACGCTTACCCCTCTAACCCTTTCGAGGAAGGTCTTTGCCTCTTCGATGATCCTCTGCCTTCCACTCATCGCTGAGAGCAGCATCTTCCCGATCACGTATCTGTTTACGGAAGAGAACTCCGAGTACGTTTTTCGCACGTCTATCTTGATAGATGAGTTGGAAAGCTCGTTGAGGGCAACATTTAGGAGGGAGCTTTTTCCAAGCCTTCTGAGTTCGAGGAGGGGTATCAACCTCTCCCCGCGTCCTATTGCCTCTTCAAACTCCCTAAGCTCTCGTTCCCTGTCGAACAGTTCCTTCCTCTTCGTCTTTGGGTATGGTGAAAACAGTATTAACTTGCACCCCCACGAGTTAAAAGGTTTTCCTAGAAACTCTGCCTTCACAAAGTTTTATCAAAACACTTAAAGCATTCAGAGGGAGAGGTTGATGCCGTGCACGCTAAAACTAATGGTTTTGGAGGAGGTTTGACTAAAAATCCGGTTGTGGTTGTACAGGGTTCACCTTATGAGCAGTTCCGTTCCGCGGTCGAGCTTCCCGAAGGAGAAGACTCCACTGGCCGTTACGAACTTGAAGCAGTAGCCCCTAAGGCAGACCCCTATCGTTTTGGTCTTCAGCGGAGTGCTTGGCTCTTCGGAGTAGTAGTGGCCCATGGTCGGAGATATAGGAAGGGGTTTATAAAGGTACACTACTAACATGTCTAACAGAACTCGAATTCTGAATCTCTGATATTGTACCATGAGAAAAATATCAAAAAGAGTTTCACAATAAATAAAAGTCAAACCCCCTAAAGGCTAAAAATCCAATGAGTACCCCTAAAATAGATCCAACAGCTACTATAATCGAACAAGAGGAATTAACAGCAAAAAACTTTCCACATATAAAAATCAGTAAACCTGTTACAATACCAATTACAAAGCGGATGGGGTCTTTTACCAGAAGATATACGAGACCACCAGCTAAAATCAGAATAAAAGAAGTAAAGAACGCAAATATAAAGCTCTCAACACAGTTCATGCCAGTACACCCCCTAGCATCAATTAGGCATCAACAGTATCTACTACAAACTGCGTCCGCCCCAAGCATACACCCCCCACCAATTAGTACCCCTTGGACATAATCACATGTTGGATAACATACAGCGAAACAGAGTGGAGCTGCTAGCCCAAAAGGAAGACAAACTTCCCCACAGGCAACGTCACATCCAACATACCCAACCCCAATGGAACAAAGAACCCATACTAACGCCTTGCACACACTACATTTACTAATGTCCATCACTACATTTATACCAACTGCTTTCTGCTGGTTGTATTCTGGAAGTTTGAGCCTCACCAAGTGCGATAAGTGCCTCAGCTCGTAAGCACTCCTGCCCCAAATCCAGTTCGTCTCATCGTGCTTTCTAAGCTTCATGAGGACCCTGTTGAGAGTCCAGTAATACTGCGAGAGAGTCAAGTTATTGGCTGTTAGTATCACGTCCCCAACAGGAAGAGACTTCTTCTCATTAGCAGGGGCAATGTTCATTCCAGTTAGATAAGCCCTGTACTCGCCAGTCTTAGGGTCGGTAAATATCCTCGTGACGATAGTGAAGTTGTACTGGCTCCTCTCGGCGCGATAAACGAGCGCATACATCGTGTAGTTAAACGTGCTGTTGTACAGGCTAATTCCAAAGAACAATAACTGCTCATGCTTCTTACTCATGTTGTAGAGGGTAACAACTGAGACATTCAGCTTCGGAGTTACGTTGGACTTGTGAAGCGGACAACCCTTAGTCAGGTTGGTGAAGTTCACAACCTTGTTCACCCAGGTAACGTTCATCTGGAGTCTACCCTTGTTGTCATACCAGGCAACGACAGCCCTGCGGAAGGTTATGCTCGTGCTGTTCGTGCTCATTGCCATGGTCTACGGAGCCGCAATCAACTGCAGACTTAACACCATGGCAACGAGGAAAACTCCAAACGCGGTCCTCCTCCA
>NZ_JALVUC010000002.1 GCF_027023865.1 Thermococcus sp.
TAGTAGTCCGCCCCCTCTACCTTCCCAAAGCGAACCACGTTAACGGTCTTTAAGCCGGCTCTTTCTCCGGCGAGAACGTCGTGAATGCTGTCCCCAACCATCCAGGCTTCATCTGGCTTCAGATTCAGCGCTTTAAGGGCCTTCTCCACGAGGTAGGGGTTCGGCTTAACGCCGTCGAGGTTTGAGTAATCTTTCCCATAGACGGCGTCGAAGTAGCCCTTCAGATTGGAGATGTCAAGAACGAACTCTGTACACTCCCGGGAGGCGTTGCTGACCGCGGCGAGCTTTAGGCCCAGCTTTCGGAGCTCTTCGATGGCGCTCACATCGGGAAATGCCTTTATTCTGCCAAGCCTCGCCATCTCTCGCCGGTAGTTCAGATTCACCACATCCACAATCTTCCAGAACTCGACGTGATCTATCCCAAACCTCTCCACGTAGCTCCGTGGGAGTTCACCAGTTACGGTCTTCCTGTAGGTCTCGTAATCGAGTTCGATGCCGTGCTTCCTCAGCTCAGGCTTTACCCACTCCTCATACCACCCGCGATGATCGTAGCCCTCGTAGTAAACAAGTGTCTCGTCAACGTCGAAGATTAAACCCCGGAGCATGACCATCTGAGAGGGTAGGGAGTGGGGTTTAAAAACTTATCAACCCTCAAGAAGTTTCAGCAGGGCGTACTGTCTCTCATCCCACACGCTTCTCTCCGTGACAAGGTAGACCCTTCCACTATGAACTAGGGAGTAATCTCTTACAGTGTTGAGGAACTTCATGAGCACTTCAAAGCCGTTGTGAAGGGCGAGGTACTCCGGGCAGGCTATAACTACCGCCCTGTCGGGGTTCTCCCTCAAACTGTTGGTTATCTCGTTCAAAAGCCTTGGGAGCTCCCTGGGTCCGATCACCCCGGACACATTACTAACGGTAATCAGCTTCCACTCACTGGGAACATCTATCCTTGCCCTTCCAATGACCAGCGCATTCCCCTCCCGGATGGAATCCAGAGAACGGACTATCCGAAAGTGTCTCCCCTCCGGCTGTGAGCATGAGGAAGATCCACCACCCCCCCAGACCTGCAGCAGGAGCGGGGTGAGTACATTCAATACCATTCTTCTACCACCATCGGAGGATCAATCCCCGGATATAAAGTCGTTTTTGGTAAGTGGTTATGTAGGTGCGGATGCATATGAAAAAGGTTTGAAATAAAGATCTCAGAACAGCTCCTCGAGCTTGACGTCTATCTTGTCCGGGTTGAATGGCAGGACGTGTCTGGTCGTCTTCGGGGAGTAGACCTCACCGCGCTTGACGAGCTCCATCACTTCTTCCTTGGTGGGTGCCTTCCTGACGAAGACGTAGTCGATCTCACCTTTCCCCATATCCTCCCTAGCGTCCTCTTTGAGGCCGTAGTAGATGAGTTCAATTTTACCTTCTTGGTTCATCTCGTCAAGAACCCTGCTGACCTTCTTCTGCTCGTCTAGACCTCCAAGAATGGCAAAGCTCTTCTTCCCGACGAGGGCAAAGGCTATCTCACCTCTCTCTGCCTTCTCCTCAGCCCTAGGTTCCTCAACGACTTCGAGGCCTTCTCCGTTAAGCCTCTCGAGAACCTCATTGAGGTCGCCTTTAAAGGCAGGGTACCAAGTGTAGACCTTGACGCCGTCACTGAAGTAGTCGAGTATGACGGAGGGAGCGCGCTTGGCGCCGAGCTTCTGGAGGCCGGCCCAGCGGTGGTGGCCGTCAACGATAAGGTATATATCCTCGCCCGGGACCTTGGCGAGGAGCATCGGCTTCCAGAAGATTCCACTGCCAGTGACACTCTCAATGAAGTCCTCGAGCTCCTTCTGAACGAGCTGCTCGTGGGGCTTCATCTTGTCAAGCTCGATAAAAACGTAGTCAACCTTCTTCGTTGGGATGTCATACTTCGGAACCTTTTCAACTCCCATTCTTAACCCTCCGTGAGATTAAACTGCGGGCTAAAATCAACGACAGGGATAAAAAGGCTTTCCCTTTCATACAGGCATGTCCTTCCGGCTATCCTCCGATAATCTCTCAAAAAATCTGAGGATTTTAAGGAACAAGGGTTAAAACTCCGGAAGGTGTAAACAAGTCCGATGAGGAACGTTGCTGAGTTACCCCTTCACGGCGGCCACGTCCCCCCGTGGCTCGCACATAGGATGAGGAAACTCACCCGGTTAGTCCTCCTTCTCGCGGTCGATGAGTACGGGACAAAAGGTCTTCTGGAAAGGCTCTCCGACCCTGTGTGGTTTCAGGCCTTCAACAACGTCATCGGAATGGACTGGGACTCCTCGGGCTCGACGACGGTAACCGCAGGAATGATAAAGGACGTTCTCTGGAGGGAGGAATTTGGAGTAAAAGCGGCCGGCGGAAAGGGTAAGAAGAGCAGGGCAACACCGGAGGAGCTGAGGGAGATAGTGGAACTATACGGGCTAGACCCTAAACCCTACATCAGAACCTCCCGGCTGGTCGCGAAGGTCGATACAGTTGCCCTCCAGACTGGCTACCAACTCTACCATCACGTCTTCTTCCTCGACGAGGAGGGCAACTGGGCGGTTATACAGCAGGGGATGAACAAGAGGGAGAGAATGGCAAGGCGCTTCCACTGGTTTGACGCTGAGACCTTCGCCCTCGACCCCCACAAGGCGATAGCTGGCCTGAAGGCGGAGTTTGCCCTCAACACCGTATCAAGGGAGGGCAGAGAGTACCAAAAGACCCTCCTAGACATTGTCCAGGAAAAGCCGGCGAAGATAGAGCGCGAGCTTGAGAGTTTGAAGGCAATGGCGAAGGGCTACCGCCCGCTGGTCTATTACAAGCCCCGTGAGCCCTGGGAAAAGGACCTGCTAAAGCGCTACGAGAGCCTCGGGAGGATTGAGCTGAACAAGAAAGCCCTCGAGTTCGCCCGCGAGCTGAGTGTGAATAACTACGAGGAGTTCCTCCTTCTCAAGGGCCTCGGTCCGAGCACGCTCAGGGCTCTCTCGCTGGTTCTGGAGCTGGTTTATGACGTTCACCCAAGCTGGAAGGACCCTGTAACGCACCCGCCGGACCCCTTCAAGTTCACCTACGCCGTCGGGGGCAAAGACAGAGTACCGTTCCCAATAGACAAGCCGGCCTACGGTGAGCTGATTTCCTTCCTTGAAGAGCTCGTCTCGCGGCACCCTGAGGAGAAATCCCTCGTGAGAAACGTGACGAGGATCACCAAAAACTGGAAGTTCCCTGAGGGGGAGAAAAAGGCTACCTAGCCCGCATACAGACCATACTCCCCTGTGGCACCCTGAGTTCCCTCGCTATCGGCTTGCACTTTGCTTTGAGCAGGTAGAAAATCCTGCCGTCTTTCACCTCGCTGAGAGTCTCAAAGTTGCCCTGTCCCTTGGCAATTATCACTTGTGCCCTCTCAAAGACCTCCTTGAACTCTTCTGAGACTCTATCAAGCGGAACACCGACTATCCTCGTCCCGGCTGAGATGATCTCGGTAAACCCATCAAAACCCGCCTCCCTCAGGTCTTCGACGGTGGCGTCGTTGATTATCGGCCCTTCCTTTCCCGCAACGTAGATTTCAAGGTGCGGGAAGGCCTCCTTCAGCTTCTTTATGAAGAGCCTGTCGAAGTATATCTCCCCGCAGTTGTCCGTGAGGTAGAGGAGGGTTCTGGCCCTTCCAAGCTCTTCAAAGAGCTCCCCAGACTCATCAACGTAGAGCTCCTCGCCGAGCATGGTCTTAACGTCCTCCTCAATCTTTTCGGGGGCGTACCCCACGGCGAAGTCGATGACGTTGCCGATTATGGCGAGCTTGAGGGCAGTCTTCAGGTCGATTTTCTCCGCTTCCTTCTCGATGTCGGAAACAACTCCCTCCGCAAGCCTGTTCGAGAGCTCCTTGTAATCCCTGAACGGGTCGTCGTTGCCGATAGCCCTGTAAACACCGAGAAATACCTCGCTCCCAAAAATCGCGGGGATTGAATCATTGTTTATCCTCGCCATCAGCTTCGCGGCCTCGATGACGCCCCTCTTCCTAAGCTTCAGATCGTTCGTTCCAATCTCCACTATCTTCTGACACTGATTCGCGGCACAGGCAAAGCACTCGTAGTGAATCTTCATGGGGGATCACCGGAGGATGAAAGATCATGGGCTTTTTAACACCACCGGCAGAACCGCATGGGACGAAGCCCCACTCCATGAGTTCGGGGGTACAGGAAGCTTTGCAAAGCAAAATATCAGAGATGAGGGATCCTCTGGAGGCTGCTCTCTTGAGGGCTTAACTCACCCCTTCAAAAGGGATCCACCCCCCAAATGGCAAGTTTAATAAGAAACAGGCTTAGATTACCATTTTGGACGAGAATCGCGAACCTAAGAGCAAAAAACCAGTGTGCACTATCCAAGTGCAACTTTAAAAGCAGGGTTTAATTCTTAAATCAAACCCTCAGACGGTTTCAACTTTAATCAGCACCCAAAGGGCGCTTCGGGCAGTGAAACACTCCCCAAGAGCCGAATGAGCAGAAAACCCCCTTCCGAAACGCAACTTGTAGAAAAGCACTTTATTTTCCGCCAGCGCTTTGCGAGGCAAAGGGCTGAATGGCGCCGGGGCAGGGATTTGAACCCTGGTGGGCAAACGCCCACTGGCTCTCCAGGCCAGCGCCTTCCCAAGCTAGGCTACCCCGGCGCATAAATGAGAGGAATCAGGAGATAAGCTCGATCTCGATGGTGACGTCTTCCGGAACGCGGATGCGCATGATCTGGCGCATAGCCCTTTCGTCGGCCTCTATGTCAACGAGCCTCTTGTGAACGCGAAGCTCGAACTTGTCAAAGGTTGCGGTTCCCTCGCCATCGGGGCTTTTCCTGGTGGTGATCCTAATCCTCTTCGTCGGGAGCGGTATGGGACCGCTCATCCTGACGCCGGTCCTCTCTGCTATCTGTTTGATCTGGTCGGTGACCTCGTTGAGGGCCTTAATGTCCGTGCTTGCAAGTTTAATCCTCGCCTTCTGCATTTCCGTCCCTCCTAATATTCAGGGAGTAAAGGAAAGACCAGAGAAGGGGCTTCACTCACCCTTCTGGACTGATATGACCATACCTGCAGCAACGGTCTGGCCCATGTCACGGATGGCAAAGCGACCCATCTGCGGGATCTCCTTGACCGGCTCGATGACCATCGGCTTGGTTGGCCTGAGGACGACGATAGCCGAGTCACCGGTCTTGATGAACTGCGGGTTCTCCTCGACGATGTTTCCAGTCCTCGGGTCGAGCTTAGCCAGGAGCTGCTCGAACTTGACGGCAACCTGGAGGGTGTGTGCGTGGAGGACCGGGGTGTATCCGATGGTTATTGCAGTCGGGTGGTTGAGGACGATGATCTGGGCCTTGAAGGTGTCCTTCGGCCTGACGACGGTCGGCGGGGTGTCCGGGTGGCCGGCAACGTCACCGCGCTTTATGTCGTTCTTGCCGACACCGCGGACGTTGAATCCGATGTTGTCACCGGGGTAAGCCTCCGGCATGGCTTCGTGGTGCATCTCGATGGACTTGACCTCACCCTTTATGTCCTTGTGGAAGATTGTTGAAGCCGGCTCGAAGAGGACGACATCACCAACCTTGAGGACACCGGTCTCTACCCTACCAACGGGAACGGTACCGACACCCTTGATGGAGTAGACATCTTGAATTGGGATGCGAAGCGGCTTGTCGGTCGGCTTCGGCGGCTCCGGGATCTGGTCAAGGGCCTCAAAGAGGGTCGGGCCGTTGTACCAGGGCATCTTGTCGCTCTTGTGGACGATGTTGTCACCGTTCCAAGCGCTGGTGGGGATGATCTGGACGTTCTTGTAGCCGAGCATCATGAGGAGCTTCTTAACCTGGTCGGCAACGGCCTTGAACTTCTTCTCATCGTAGTTAACCATGTCCATCTTGTTGATGCTGACGATCATGTAGTTGATACCAAGGGTCTTGGCGAGGAAGGCGTGCTCCTTGGTCTGCGGCATGATACCGTCGGTGGCGGCAACCACGAGAACGGCAGCGTCAGCCTGGCTGGCACCGGTGATCATGTTCTTGACGAAGTCCCTGTGGCCGGGGGCATCGATGATGGTGATGTACCTGTGCGGGGTCTCGAACTTGGTGTGGGCAACGTCAATGGTGATACCGCGCTCGCGCTCCTCCTTGAGTCTGTCCATAACCCAAGCGAACTTGAAGGACTTGCCCTTCTCACCCATCTGCTCGAACTTCTGGATGATGTTCTCCGGGATGTTCTGGCTGTCGAACAGGAGCCTTCCAACGGTGGTGCTCTTACCATGGTCGACGTGTCCGATAAAGACAATGTTAATGTGTGGCTTCTCCTTAGCCATTTTCAAACACCTCCAAACTTTGGTCTACTCCGGCTGAGTAGGATGGCTTTTTAAATCTTTCGAACCTCGGCCCCCTCTGGCAGGAAACCCACCGTCGTTCGGGGAGACCTCACGAGTTCCGTTCCTACTTACGGGGCAGGTTTAAAAAGTTAACTAACCCGGTTTAAACACTGGCTTGTCAAGTGCGCGGGTGGTGGCTTTTTAACAAAAGTTCCAGGCAACCCCAAAATTTTTAAAGCCGCTCTCTGTTTTATACACTCTGGTGGTGCCTATCGTCCACGGTAGCACTAACTTTAGCTTCTAAACTACGGGGGTTTCTTTCTGGATTGATCCTAGTCCAGGCATCACTGTTAAAGTTTTTAAGCCACCCTTCTGAGGGTATTCCATCTTCAACAAACCGAAAAAGGTGATGACCGTGCTTCCCAAGACCTACGACCCCAACGAGATTGAGCCGAAATGGCAGAAGTTCTGGCTGGATGAACGGATTTACAAATATGAGCTGGATGAAAAGAGGCCGAGCTACGCGATAGACACTCCCCCGCCGTTCACGAGCGGAACGCTCCACCTCGGCCACGTTTTAAGCCATACCTGGATCGATATAATAGCCCGCTATAAGAGAATGACCGGCTACAACGTGCTCTTTCCGCAGGGCTTCGACAACCACGGCCTTCCAACCGAGTTAAAGGTTGAGAAAGAGTTTGGAATAAGCAAGGACCAGCCAGAGAAGTTCCTACAGAAGTGTGTTGAGTGGACGTGGCAGGCCATCGAGGCCATGCGCAACCAGTTCATTCGCATAGGTTACTCCGCCGACTGGGATCTCGAGTACCACACGATGGACGACTGGTACAAGGCTGCAGTCCAGAAGTCCCTTCTTGAGTTCTACAAGAAGGGAATGCTCTACCGCGACGAGCACCCGGTCTACTGGTGCCCGCACTGCAGGACGAGTTTAGCAAAGGCAGAGGTCGGTTACGTTGAGGAGGAGGGATTCCTCTACTACATTAAGCTCCCTCTAGCTGACGGCTCTGGTCATGTTCCGATAGCGACGACAAGGCCCGAGCTGGTGCCCGCCTGTGTGGCTGTATTCGTCCACCCCGAGGACGAGCGCTATAAAGACGTCGTCGGCAAGAAGGTGAAGCTCCCGATATTCGGGAGGGAAGTTCCGGTTATAGCCGATACCGACGTTGACCCAACCTTTGGAACCGGTGCGGTCTACAACTGTACCTACGGTGACGAGCAGGACGTGGTCTGGCAGAAGCGCTACAGTCTGCCGGTTATCATAGCCATCAACGAAGACGGAACCATGAACGAGAGGGCCGGGCCGTACGCAGGTCTCAAGACAGAGGAGGCAAGGAAGAGAATAGCCAAAGACCTGGAAGAACATGGACTCCTCTACAAGAGGGAGAGGATAAAACACCGCGTTCTCAGGCACACTGAGAGAAGCTCCTGCATGGCGCCGATTGAACTCCTGCCGAAGAAGCAGTGGTTCATCAAGGTCAAAGACTTCACAGACGAGATAGTGAAAGTAGCGGAGCGGATCAATTGGTACCCGAGCGATATGTTCCTCCGTCTGAAGGACTGGGCTGAGTCAATGGACTGGGACTGGGTCATAAGTAGGCAGCGTGTCTTTGGAACACCTATCCCGTTCTGGGTCTGCAAGAACGGGGAGGTTATCCTGCCGAACGAGGAAGACCTGCCAGTTGACCCGCGCTTTGACAGACCCCCAAGGAAGTGCTCCGACGGTAGCGATCCGGAGCCGGTAACTGACGTCCTCGACTGCTGGGTCGACTCGAGCATGAGCGCGCTGATGATAAGCCACTGGTACGACGCAATAAGAGGCAACAAGGGAGGAAAGCGCTGGTTCGAGCACAACTTCCCGACGGCACTCAGGCCACAGGGAACCGACATCATCAGGACGTGGGCGTTCTACACGATATTCAGGACGTGGGTTCTAACCGGCGAAAGGCCATGGGATGACGCCCTTATCAACGGTATGGTCGCTGGCCCCGACGGCAGGAAGATGAGCAAGAGCTACGGCAACGTGGTGGCTCCTGATGAGGTCATTCCGAAGTACGGAGCCGACGCGCTCAGGCTCTGGACCGCTTTAGCGCCGCCCGGGGAGGACCACCCGTTCAAGTGGGAGACCGTTGACTATAACTACCGCTTCCTCCAGAAGGTCTGGAACATTTACCGCTTCGCCGAGAGACACCTTAAGGACTTTGACCCGGTGAATGCCCCAGCTGAGCTTGAACCCCTCGACCGCTGGATTCTCTCGAGGCTGCACAGGCTCATAAAGTTCACCACCGAGGAGATGGAGAGATACCGCTTCAACCTCCTTACTAGGGAGCTGATAAACTTCGTCTGGCACGAGGTGGCGGACGACTACCTTGAGATGATCAAGTACCGCCTCTACGGTGACGACGAGGAGAGCAAGCTCAGGGCCAAGGTTGCCCTCTACGAGCTGCTTTACAACGCCATGCTCCTCCTCGCGCCGCTCACACCACACATCACGGAGGAACTCTATCAGAACCTCTTCCGCGAGAGGATCGGAGTTAAAAGCGTTCACCTCCTCGACTGGCCGAAGTACAATGAAGAAAAGATAGATGAAAACGCTGAAAAGCTCGGCGAGCTGGCCAGGGAGATAGTTGGCGCTATGAGGCGCTACAAGAACGGTCACGGCTTAGCGCTCAACGCCAAGCTCAAGCACGTGGCAATATATGCAATCGACAGCTACGAGAAGATTAAGGCCATAGAGCGGGACATCGCCGGAACCATGAACATCGAGAGGCTGGAGATAATACGAGGCGAGCCGGAACTCGAAGAGCGTATCATCGAGATCAAGCCAAACTTCAGAACGGTCGGGCCGAAATACGGTAAGCTCGTGCCGAAGATCACGACCCATCTCAAGGAAAACGCGGAAAAAGTGGCGAAGACTCTCAAGGAGAGCGGAAAGGTGGAATTCAAGATCGACGGTCAGAGGGTTGAACTGGCCAAGGAAGACATCATCATAAGAAAGGCAGTGTTCAGCGAGGGCGAGAAGGTAGAGACGGCGGTAGTTGAGGACGCTGTGATCCTCTTCTTCTGATCCACTTTTTGTGGATTAACCTTTTATGCCCCATGGAGAATCTACTCAGGGTGGGACCTTGAAAGCGGAGGAGCTTGAAAAGAGGATTGAGGACATGGAGACCCTGCTGAGACTCATGAAGGAAAGATACGAAGAGATGAAGCGCGATAATGAGATTTTAAGGCGTGCACTTGAGGAACTCAGACGGGAAAAAGAGCTTCTCGGGGGAGATAACGATGAAAGAAGAGGAACTGAGAAGAAAGCTCCTTGAGCTCTCCAAGAAGGAAGCCACACTAAACTTCAAGATGTACGAACTTTTCCAAGAGAACCAGACCCTGGCCATAAAACTCGCAGGTTACATAGCCGAGAACAGACTCTACGGTGGCAAGTGGAAGGATGAAACCGCCATAAAGGTCATGGACAAGTACTTAACCAAAAGGGAGAAGTGAAAAGCCCAAAACTGGGGGCAAAGTCTGAACTCCATGCCCTCACTTGAGGTGTATCTCAAAGAGTGTCGAGTCAGTTTCCCTGATAACCTCGACGTTGACGTCTCCAAACCCTTCCTTAAGCCTGTCCAGGACGTTTTGAATCATGTAGTCCTCGAGTATGTCTTCGTTCTCAATGAAGAGGGTCTTTCCGGTGTACCACACCTTGTAAATGAAGTCGTAACCGGTGAATATCTTGTTCTCCCCCTCTCCAAAGACAACGTTCCCGTTTTCGCGTATTATGTTCAAAATCGCCTGCTCCGGGCAGTGAGCCTTTCTAAACTTGGAGTAGATCCTTGGAATGACTTCACCGGGCGAGCCGTCCATAACCTGCTGGGTTCCTATGCTGTAGTTCCGGAAGAGTATCAACGCGCTGACTCCCATGGCAATCCCCAACCCAATATTGATGGGGGGTTTAAATGTCCTGCGGTTCATCCCTCAACAGTTGTAACAGAACATCGCGGCCTTTTTGAGGAGGATGACTCTGTAGACCTTCTCATGAATTATTCTCGCGCTGGATATCTTGTTGAGGTGATGTATCCTCTTCCTTTCAAGGGCTATGAGGTTTAACTCGTGGAGGATCTTTACAAAATCTTCCCACCTTATCTTAAGCCAGCTTGAATAGTAATCAAAGAGTTCTTTCTCAACCACACGGTAGGTTTTCCCGTCAATCTTATAGCGAATCACGTGCTTTGGAAGCTCCTTTCTAAGGCGCCAGCGCGCGTGCAGAGGTTCCTGCATCTCGTAAACGGCCTCATCCATGTTTTTGCCTTCGACCATCATCTTGAGGATTATCCCGAGAATCCTATTTATCCTGTCCGGAACACCTATGACATCGCCTTTAAGGACAATCTTCCTCCTGCGGACTTTTATCCCCACTCTCTCAAGCTCTTCGCCAATTTTTGGCGTCGTCTTCTTCTTGTTGCCGCCAGTGTCAACTATTCCGCCGATTATGAAGGCTCCAACGTCGAAGTCATTCTCACTAAAGACCTCATCGGCCCAGGGGTCGAGGAGAACGACCTCACTTATACCTTCTTCCTTCAAGAACTCGGCTGTCGGGCCGTCGTAGATGGTTATCCTGTCGAGCGGGCCAGTGTACATTCTCCTGAACTCACTGTTGGCCCAGGTAATTGCGAGCTCGCTCCCGGTGAAGTAGTCGCGGAGGAGGCCGTAGCACTGAACCGTCTGGAGGCAGATCTTTCCCTTCTCTGTCTGGCTGTGCTTTTCCCAGTGGTAAAGGTCAATTATGAAGCGCGGCCAGTTAGGCAACCCGCCCAGGAGGTCCTTCCTCCCGACGACCGTCTCAAACTTCTCCACCATACAAGAGGGAACGTAGGCGTAGTGGGAACCTTCAACGCGCCTTCCGTTCAAATCCCATGCGAAGAACGTCCTCTCAGGAAGTCTTACAACCGCTCCCTTGCCGTAGAAGGTCTCCACAGCCATGTCTTGGAGAACGTTTCCGGACTTCCTAAAGCGCTTTGAAAGGGCACCAACGCTCTCCACACCCCTCTCTCTAAGCGCCTCCTTGAACACATCGGCGAGCGTCTTCATGGCCATCGGCTGAGCCTCGGATGGGAGGTTAAAAAGGTTTGGCTCAGGAGGAAGGGTTAAATAAACCCCCTCCTTATCAGCGGCGGTAATTCCCGTGGAATGGAAGATCACCTACGGGGTGTTTCCCCTTATACTCGTCGTTGCAGTCACGGCTACCTTAAAGTCAATACCAGGACCACCCTACGGCGGGGACTTGTACTTTCACAACGGCATCGCGGAGGCAATTTACAGAGGAACCTTCCTCTTTCACGATCCAACGAACCTTCATGGATACGCGTTTTATCCCTGGTCATACCATCTCATAGTTTCCCTTCTCGCGCATCCATTTGGTGATACAATTCCCGTAACGGTTCACATCATGCCACCCTTAATCCTGTTGCTTTCAATGACTGGAGTTTATCTGCTGGTCAAGGAGGTGACGAACAGAAACGTGGCCCTCCTTTCAGTAGGGCTTCCACTTGCCTTAGTTTTCCCCGAGCCGCACCCCCACGTTCTCCTTCAGATGGTGATGCTCCCCCTCTCCTTCTGGGCACTTGCCAGGTATCTCAAACGACCCTCCACCCATAACGGCATTATCGTCGGCATTACTTGGGGTCTTTCAGGATTGACGCATGTACTTGGAACTTTTGGACTCGGGGCAATCCTGCTTGTCAATGCGGCGTGGGACTTCATCCAAAAACCCTGCACAAAAACCATCGAGCAATGGCTGACCCCCCTGTTGACTGGAACTCTCATTCTGATGCTTTACTGGGGTCCTCTATTGTTTGTATATCATGGACGTACCCTCAATCCGTATCAGAGCCTCGTGATGGCCCATTACACCCTTCTGGATTTTACATGGGGTATGCTGACTTTTTTCGTCTCCTACTCATGGAAAGCTGTACTGTCTCTCGTTGTCCTTTTCGGATTTTACTCGATGATTAAGGGCAGAAAGGTTCTTGCATTTAGGCTCCTGGCTTCATCAGTTGTGGGATTGTTCCTTGTGGGTGTTGTATTTATACTTCTGGGAGACCCATTAATATCGTACAAAATGCACCTCTACTACTTCACCCTTACGGTTTTGCTGTCTTCACTGGGTTTTGAGAGGATCCTTCTTTCTTCTAACAGGGTTGAGCGCTCCTTCGCAGTGGTCGCCATCATTCTGCTTCTCCTTTCCACCCTGACAGTGTCGGGATTTGTCTCGAATAAATGGACACAAAACGGGTTCGAGGAGTTCCCATTTGAAAACCTTCAGAAGTGGATACTAAGCAACACATCCCCCAATGATGTGATTCTGAGCAATTATGAGTCGTCTTTTATGATCTTCTCGATTTCCGGGCGGAAAACGGTTCTCTTCAGGAGAACTCATGCATCGCCATTTGTTGATTATAACCGCAGAAGTGCGGATATGATGGTTGCCCTGTTGGGGGACAACACCACAAAAAGTCTTGAATTGCTCAAATCATATCATGTTCGCTACATCTACATCGACGGAATGACCGCCAAAGATCCCCTGTGGGTCCCATTCTCTTACAAGGAGTACCTAGTATCCCATGGCGTTCCGTGTAAGGTAGAATGGGTGCGATATGATCCAGCGGATCCGGAAAGCACCAAAATAAAGGCATGCGTTGCCAACTTTAGTGTTTCAAGAATTTTAACTTATCTGAAAGTTGTTTACAAAGATAATTGGTCTACGATTTTTGAAGTCGAATATCCGAGTGATAGCACAAATCGCTTGGTTTATAAATCCGACTGAGCAAAAATGACGGGTGATAACATGAGGTCATTAACCTACATCAGCCTCGCCCTGTCCCTGCTTCTTGCTGGTGTGAGCCCGATATTCTTCAAACTCGGCCTTAAAGGGGTTAGTGCTTACGGTCTCTCCTTCGATGCAGTCAAAGCGTTTCTCACAAACAGATACGCCCTTATTGGACTCCTGCTGTACCTCATCTCCTCAGTCCTTTGGTTGTTCTCGCTCTCTAAACTCCCGGCTAGCCTTATGTACCCCCTCCTGAACCTCGCTTATGTAGTGACCGTAATCCTAGCCGCGGTTTATCTTGGAGAATCCGTCCATGCCCTCCGGTGGGTGGGGGTGGGCCTCATAATAATAGGGAGCATTCTGGTGGGCATTAACTGAGCTGCGAAAGGTTTTTAAACGCTCGTCCTCCCCTAATATCGAGCCCCGGTGGTGTAGCCCGGTCAAACATGCGGGCCTTTCGAGCCCGCGCCCCGGGTTCAAATCCCGGCCGGGGCACCATAA
>NZ_JALVUC010000003.1:0-66226 GCF_027023865.1 Thermococcus sp.
GAGAAGCGCTTCCCCTATGGGAGGCCCTACATACTCGCCCACCCTGAGCTTCTAAAACTGCCCATAATCGGACCTGGTGGACCTGGGAAACTACCGAACTTCGAGGCGCTCATCAAGGTCCATCCACAGGTCATCTTCATGGTTTTTGTGAGCAGAAGTGAGGCCAATGAGGTTCAGAGCAAAACTGGAATTCCAGTTGTGGTCCTAAGCTACGGAACGCTGAGCAACTTCACAGACAGGGAGTTCTTCAACTCGCTTCTCCTAGCCGGGAGGATACTCGGAAAGGAGAAGAGAGCAGAGAACGTCATTAGATTCATAGAGAATCAACAGAGCTACCTCGAGAATCTCACAAATGGTCTCGAAGGTCCGACAGTTTACGTCGGCGGGATCGGCTACAAGGGCGCTCACGGGATTACAAGTACGTACACTGACTACGCGCCTTTTACGGTTCTTCACCTGAACAACATCGCCTCAAAGATAGGGAGTAAAAACGGCTGGGCGCAGGTTGACAAAGAGTTCCTGCTGAGGGAGAACCCGGATTATCTCTTCATCGACGAGGGAGGCCTGAAGATAATCCTGAGTGACTACAATAACAATCCCAGCTTCTACAACTCACTTAAAGCGGTCAAGAAAGGCCACGTTTACGGTGTCTTGCCTTACAACTTTTACAACACCAACATGGGGATAGCGATTGCCGATGCATACTACATCGGAAAGGTGATTTACCCTGGGAGGTTCAGGAATATCAACCCCGTTAAGAAGGCGAATGAGATTCTCAAGTTCCTCGATGGAAAGCCTGTCTACGGCCAGCTGGCCAATGAGTTCGGCGGTTTTGGGGAGGTAAACCTCACGAACGGAAACGTGACCTACGGACTGCCGACAAATCCGTGATGGCCATGGACTACAGGGTTTACACAAGACAGAGACTCCTCATAGGTTTTTCCCTTTTCCTGATCCTATTAGCCGTCTCTCTCCTCTCACTCTCACTTGGAGAGTACCACGTGCCACTGAGGGCCATATTTGACGTTCTTTCAGGTGGCGGAAACCCTGATGACAGACTCGTCATCCTTGGCATAAGACTGCCCAGGATAATGGCGGGAATTCTCGTCGGGGCATCCATGGGAGTGGCCGGAGCCGTTCTTCAGGGGTACCTGAGGAATCCGCTGGCGACGCCCTTCACGATGGGCGTTTCGCATGGGGCCATGTTCGGTGCTTCCCTAGCGATAATCCTTGGTGCGGGCTACTCGCTCAACTCCGGCCAGGTTTTTCTCAACAACCCCTACGCCGTGGTGCTATTCGCTTTCCTTGGGGCAATAAGCGCGACCCTCGTCATTCTCACTCTGGCGAGGCTGAGGGGTCTATCGCCGGAGGCCATAGTTTTAGCTGGAGTTGCCATGAGCTCCCTCTTCGTCGCGTTGACCACGCTCGTCCAGTACTTCGCCAATGAGCTTCAGCTCTCGGCGATGGTCTACTGGAGCTTTGGGAACCTCGCCAGGGCCACATGGCGGGAAGATGGGGTTATGACGGTTGCCTTCACCCTCATCTTCGCCTACTTTCTCCTTAGAAGGTGGGATCTCAACGCCTCGACGCTCGGCGATGACATTGCAAAGAGCGTCGGGGTGAACATAGAACGTGAGAGGCTCATCGGAACGTTACTCTCGGCGTTCATAACCTCCGTGACGGTTGCCTTCGTGGGGGTTATAGGCTTCATAGGTCTGATAGCCCCTCATTCTATGAGGCTTACAGCCGGTGGGGACTACCGCTTTCTGATTCCCCTCTCAGCCCTGGCCGGGGCGTTGCTTCTGGTTTCCGCCGATTTGCTCGCTAGGATCATCCTGTCACCGATGAACCTGCCCGTTGGCGTTATAACCTCCTTCCTAGGCGCCCCAGCGTTCATCTATCTTCTAGTAAAGATGGAGGGCAGGACATGATAAAGGTTAGAGACCTTCACTTCTCCTACAACGGCATGGAGATTCTGCGCGGAATAGACTTCAAAGCCGGGACCGGTGAGTTCATTGCAATCCTTGGACCAAACGGGGCTGGAAAGAGCACCTTTGTGAAGTGCTTGGTGGGAATAGTAAGATGTAAAGGTGTTGAAATACTCGGCCGGCCGATGGGGGAGTACTCTCCAAGAGAACTGGCCAGAGCCGTTGCCTACGTTCCCCAGAGGGTGGGAAGGGGATTCATGACAGTATTCGATACGGTGCTCCTTGGCAGGAGACCCTACATGGGGCTAACTCCCAGCAGGGAGGATTTAAAGACCGTTGAGAACGCCCTTAGGAGGCTCGGCATTGAACACCTCGCCCTAAAAAGGACGAACGAGATAAGCGGTGGGGAGCTTCAGAAGGTTAGTATAGCTAGGGCACTGGCACAAGGGGCGAGAATCCTCGTCCTAGACGAGCCGACAAACAACCTCGACTTGAAAAGCCAGCTTGAGGTGGTGAAACTCGCAAAGGAATTCTCGGAAAATGGTTTATCCATAGTGGTCATGCACGACGTCAACCTGGCACTGCGCTTCGCAGGGAGGTTCATCTTCATGAAAGGCGGTAGAATAGTGGCAGATGGCGGGAGGGAGGTTCTGAAGCCGTCCCTCTTCCGGGAGGTTTACGGTGTCGATGTGACAATAGAAGAAGTGAGGGGAATTCCCCTTGTAGTGCCTCTTTAAGCTATCCACTTCACGAGCTTTCTGACGCCCTCGCGTAGCCTCTCCTCATCTTCTTTTGTGGGCATACCTTTGCTCTCGACGGTGTCAACGAGGTCAAACTTGCTCCTGCTTATAAGGCTTTCAATCTTCTTAGCGGCAACACCGCCCCATCCAAAGGCTCCAACGATTAAAACTGGCTTATCATAGTTCGCCTTGTCGAGTATCTCGTAGAGAGCATAGCGTACGCGCGGGTGTATCTCTGCCTCGTAGGTCGATGCACCTATGATTACCGCCTCGCTGTCCGGAACCTCTCCAAGGATGTCACTCACCGCTGGGGCCTCTTTATCAGTGAAGCGGTAGGCCACCGGCTTCTTCCCGAGCTTTTTCAGCTCGTCGATAACTATCTCCATCCTCCTTTCGACGAAGCCGTACATTGAGTCATAGATTACCAGAACCTTGTCCTTAGTTGGAATGCCGGCACCGACTTGCTCGTAGTATTCAAATATTCTCTTCGGGTTTCTGCACCAGGCCAAACCGTGGCCAGGAAGTATCATCTTCGCCTCCTCTACTATTCCGAGGTCCTTGAGCTTGTTGATGTTCTGGACGATGTACTTGTGGTAGTGGCCGATGACGGTAACGATGTACTTTGTGACGTGGGGGAGGTATTCCCTTATGACTTCTTCGTCGCTGTCGTCTACCGTCTTCGGAATTCCATAGCCGCCGCCGGCGTCGCAGCTGAATATGAGCCTGTCCTCAACGACGTAGGTTATCATCGTGTCGGGCCAGTGGAGCCAGGGGACGGTTATGAAGCGGAAGGTCTTTCCGCCTATCTCCATCTCCTCTCCATCTTTGATGACTTTGAAGTTCTTCACGACCTCGTCACCATAGAATCCCTGGAGGAGGTTTCTCGCGAAGGTGGTTCCTATTATCTGCGCCCTATAACCGTTCTCCTTAAGGAGCTTCGGCAATGCTCCACTGTGGTCCGGTTCCGTGTGGTGGATTATTATGTGCGTTATCTCCTTTGGGTCCACGAGCTTCTTCAGGGCTTCCATAAAGATATCCGCGTAGTCTTTCTTACTGACGTCAAAGAGCACCGTCGCTCCGTTCAGCTTCATGAGGTAGGCGTTGTATGTTATGCCCTCCGGGATGTCCCAGGATGCCTCAAAGTACTTTATCTCATCATCATCAACCCTGATGATGTACAGCTCAGGATCAGTGCAGAGTTTCTCGACCCTAACGTCGACCATTGGTATCACCAAAAAAATTTCGACAGAATTATTAAAAAGGTTTTCACATTAAATTGCTTTTGGCTTTAGGATTACGAGGTAGTAAGGCCTGTGCTCCCTTGAAAGGACAAGCTCATAACCCTGGGCAAGCTCTAAAAGTTCCTCCCGTGAAATACGCTCATTAAAAGGTGCCCCGTGCGTTTTTTCCTTTACCCACTCAATCACCAGAACGTAGTCTGAAGTTTTCGCCCACTCAAGGTAAGCCCTCTTATCCTTGATCTCGTGGAGTGAAAGTGAGAATGCCACGAGGTTTGGTCTCTCGGGGAGTTTAGGTGGGTTCCCCCCTGAGAACTTCGACGTTTTTAACGCCCCTTTCCCTGAGATTTTTCTCGAGGATTTGTGCCATCTGTGGGTTGGCCTCCACGGCGTAGACCTTCCCAAAACCCCATGACAGTGGGATTGTCAGGTAGCCAGTCCCGGCCCCCACATCGACGGCAATCCTTCTCTCAATCTGTAGGGACAGAAGATAACGGAGTATCCTCTTGGGTGGAGGGGCTTTTCTCCGGGATGGATTATCGAGATAGCTCGCGTAGGCGGGGTCAAAGGGCATTCCCATCACGTCAGGTAGAGCACAGCTAGTGTTATGATGTAGAGTAACATCACGCTCTTAAACACGCTCCAGCCGAGCTTCTTTATCTCGTCCATTTTGGCAGCGTAGGTGTTATCCCGAAGGTTTAGGGTGAGCCTGATCGTGGGTTCAATGAGTGCCAGAACTAGGTAGGGGTTGTAAAGCACCACGAGGAAAGCCGGAAGCCAAGCTATTAAAGGGTACTTCCGCGGGAACTTTCTGAAGGCGAGCTTCGTTTCGACGTACGCCGCTCCGATAGCCTCGTAGTACGCTAAGAGAAGCCAGAAGATAAAGACGTCCTCGCCGAAAGGTCTCCCCGCAACGGCCGGGGCGAAGAGGACCGGCACAGCCGGAAGCAGGTTGCCGAGTGCATAAGTTACCGGGTCCTTCCAGCCCCTAGCTCTGGAGAAGGTGAAGTGAAAAGCGAAGATGATACCAACTATGACGAAGGGAATCAGGAGAACATCCACCAATCCCTCCAGGCTCCTCCACCAGTAGAGAGCCGGTAGAATGTAGGCCAGACCATTAAGGCCAAGGGCCGTTGTCATCCCCTTTATCCGCCATGAGCGGTAAGAATCAAAGGCGTAGTCGAAGGTGAAAAACGTCACCACCGCAACGAGAAGACCTACGAACCAGCCCCCCCAGCTGGCATGGGAGAGAATTAAACCACCTATCATTGATAGGATTATCGTTCCTCCGGCTCCAGGTTCCTTTGGTGCCCTGAAAACCCCCTCCATTCCTACCACCGTTTACCCTATGTCTCCACGTTTAAATCCTTTTCTGGACGAATCTGACCAGGGGTAAGGTTATACGTTCATTCGGGTATTTTTTGCGGGGAGTAGTGTGGGGGCACCCTACCTTCGATCCGAGCATCCATCGAGACGGGTGGATCTAGATAGGTGTGGAGAAGGAGATAGAGCCCGTCAGAAAAGCGCTACGGATGTTCAATGCGCTGAAGGTGCTTGAAGCACGTGAGTTTTCATGAACCAAGGGGGCTGTTGGGGTGATTCCCGAGTATGGAAAAGCTTTATAATTTTCCATATCCGTGTGAGCAGGGATTGGAAGGAGCTCATACCGTACTAATGCCTTACGGGGGAGGTGAGGAGACACGGCTTATAGGCTCAAGGAATTTGCGAAGAGGGAGTGGTTCTTCTTTTCCCTGCTCTCGCTCTACGTAGTCTTGGTTTTGTTGGATCATTCGCTTCCTTCAATAACGCCCGGTTTAATCGACTGGAAGAGCCTGTCGCTGATAACGTCACTCATAATAGCCTCAAAGGCCCTCGAGCTGTCCGGCGTTTTCGTGCGGCTTTCCTCAAGGCTCATTGCCCTCTCTGGCGGCTCCGAGAGAAAGCTGATGCTGGTTCTCCTTCCGATCATAGCCCTCACCTCCACGCTCATAATGAACGACACCACTATGCTCGTTTTTATCCCCTTGGTGACCCTCACTTCGGAGCTTTCCGGGGCTGACAAAGCTAAAACCGTTACACTCTCCGCGACGGCGGCCAACGTTGGCTCGGCTTTAACACCGATAGGCAACCCTCAGAACGTCATAATCTGGCAGAACTACGACCTTTCCTTTGGGACCTTCACAGGCCGTATGCTCCCATTTGTTCTCTTGTGGCTTGCCCTTCTGCTTGTCTTCGCACTTTCCGTGGGGGGCAGGAAGCTGGAGCTCCATGACTTTCCGGCCGTTCACCTAAAGAGAGTCTCCCTTGTCTCTGCAGCTCTCCTCATAGTTGCGGACGTAACCCTCGCCGAGACCGGAAAAGCTCTCTGGACGTTTCCCCTAACATTGCTTGTGGTCTTCCTGTTCTCGCGGGAGACTTTGCTCGCCTTCGACTGGGTTCTTGTCCTCACCTTCGCCCTCATATTCGTCGACTTTGGTGAGATTTCATCGATAATAGCCTCCCTCGGGCTGTCCTTCCCCAATGAAGGAATTCACCTCTTCCTTGCATCCTCTCTACTGAGCCAGGTCATGAGCAACGTTCCGGCGACGGTTCTCCTCATCGGCGGAAGACCTAGGTGGCTCCCCCTTTCAGTGGGTGTTAATGTCGGTGGAACTGGCTTAGTAATCGGCTCGCTTGCGAACCTCATAGCGGTCAGAATATCAGGAATACGGCTTAGGGACTTCCACAAAATTTCAGTGCCGTACTTTTTGATTGCCCTTGTTCTCTCTGCCCTTTTCCTGGATTAAGAAAAGGAAAAGGGTTTCATGCAAAGGTAACGCTCCTATCCTTGAGGGAACGGTTGAGCAGGTCGGCATGCTCGAGGGTAACCTGATACTCGCTGATCTTCTCGAGCTTTATCTCCTTATCGTCAAGGTGTATCTTGTTGACGTAGACCTTGCCCTCGTCGAAGCCGACGGTGTAGACGAAGAGGTCCTTCTTGTTCAGGTACTCCTTGATCTTCTCGTCCTCAAGGGCCTTTGCTAGGCCTCCAGCCGCGAATATCCTGACGTGAACAACGAAGGCTCCTGGAACATCCTTTTCCGCAAATTGCTTAAGGGTCTCGATGAATACCTCCTTGGTCTCCTCGATGGGGGTTTCACCGCCGAACTGGAGGACTGTAACCTGAGGAGCGAAGGCCTTAATGCGCTCCGCCATCTCCCCCTCCTTGCCCTTCTCAGCGAGGAAGTGGTAGATAACGCCTCCCTTGAGGGTTATGTAGGTTGCCTCTGTGGCTGTTGCAATACTGGAGCAGATTATGTTCCTGCTGGCAACTACGGCCACCTTGTTGAGTCCAAGGTCTGCCAGGACCTTTCCAACGACCCTTCCGGTCAAGGCCCTGAGATAAATCTCCTCCTCAAAGGTTGTCTTTGTCATTTCACATCCCTCCTCTACCCAACTCTGTGGGTTTGTTCTCGATATTGTCCAATGTGTTTTCTATATATAACCTTTTCGGTTTTCCTAATGAACTTTTGGTAGACTAACCTAAAACTTAGCTGATGGAATGACAAGAAGAATTAGGGATTAAGGTGGAATCTCGACAGTTCGATTACACAAAGGTATGTTTTAAAAGAAAACGTCAATGAAACTCCCTGAGAAATGAATCCTGGCAACTCCTTTGTGGGGTTTGACAGATAAACTTATAAGGTTCGAAAACTAAATGGGTGGCAGGTGATGTCAATGCTTAGTGAAAGAATGCTTAAGGCACTTAATGAACAGATTAACAAGGAGCTTTTCTCGGCCTACTTCTATATGGGGATCGCAGCCTACTTTAAGGAGAGGAGCTTCGACGGCTTTGCGAGCTGGATGGAGGCCCAGGCAGAGGAAGAACTCGGGCATACGATGAGGTTCTACGACTACGTCTTCGACCGCGGTGGTAAGGTCGAGCTTGAGAGGATTGAGAAGCCAAAGCAGGAATTTGAAAGCCCTCTGAAGGCCTTTGAGGCCGTTTATCTCCACGAGGTCGGCGTTACCCAGTCTATCTTCAAACTGGTCGACCTTGCTAGGGAGGAGAACGACCACGCGACCTACACCTTCCTCCAGTGGTTCGTCCAGGAACAGGTCGAGGAGGAAGCAAGCACGAAGGCCATCGTTGACAAGCTCAAGATAATCGGCGACCACCCCCAGGGTTTATTCATGCTCGATAGAGAGCTTGGAGCGAGGGGTTCTCAGCTTAGGGCACTTATGAACCCCAAGGCCTGATCTCCCCCTTTATTCTTTGAACTTTCTTTCATAGAAATCCTTCTTCCTAGCGGAACCAGGCTTTGTCGGCGGTTGCATTTTTCTCCTGAAAGCCTCGCCGTTCACGGCGGAGAGGAGGTCATATCCCGACACCATCAGGACTTTACAGGGTTTCCTGGGCTGTTTTATAGATAGTAACAAATGGGGTATTTGAGTTTCTTTTGTTTTGCCGTAATTTTTAAATACTTTTGCGTTGGATTTTGTGTTAGTGTTGCAGTCTTTGGAATGTGGGGTTTTAAGCTCGAATGGGGACTGTTTAACCTGAAGATGTGGGGAGTTTCCGTTCTCTCTGAAAGCCAACCGATGAAGACGGGAGGCTGGAAGGTTAGCTGTGACGAGGCTTACAAACTTTACACAAAACACGGCCAACCAGAACGGTCAATACCCATTCACTGCGAATGAAAGTTAAGATGATTAGTATCCCATAGTCAGACCATCTAGCTTTGAGTCCCGGCCAGAGCCCTTGGGAAGGACAGCTTCGAAGTCTTTGAGGAAGACAAACTCACGAACGGTGCTGTTGGAACAGTAGTTGCTAAACCTTCCGAAGAACCATAACGAAGGCTATCCTTGGAAAAAGCCACTTGGATGAAAGAACTGTAAAGCCCTTCTTCTTAAACTCCAGTGAAAGCTCCTCCGGCGAAGGAAATGCCCTGATGGAGCGCCAGAGGTGGTCATATGCTTTTCTGTTGCCGGTCAGGAGACTGCCGACGAGGGGGACGATGCTCTTCGTGTAGAACCACGCAAACCTCCCAGGAGGGCTATTATTCCGCGAGAACTCTAAAAGGAGGAGAACCCCATTCTCTTTAAGAACACGGTGCATCTCCCCCATGGCTCTCTCCCTGTCAGAGAAATTCCTTAAACCGAAGGCAACGCTAACCAAATCAATGCTTTCATCTGAAAAGGGAATTTCCTCCGCGGTTCCGACCTTAAGCTCCGCAAATGGTACCTTTTTCCTCGCTATTTCAAGCATTCTCTCGCTACAGTCCAGGCCGTGGAACTCTGCCGAAAGGCCCCGCTTTTCAAGTCGTTTTTTCATACATCTTATCATGTCCCCCGTCCCACAGGCTATGTCGAGGATTCGTATTCTCTCCTGCGTTATGTACCTAAGCGCTTCCTCACAGGCCTTCTTCCTCCAGTGTCTGTCTATCCCAAGGGTCGTCAGCCTGTTCACAAGGTCGTAGTGCTCTGCTATGCTGTTAAACAGTTCCCTTACCAATCTCTTCCCTCCGCAGGACTTTCTTGACCTCCGCGGGCCTCCCCCGGAGAACGTAAACCCTGTCCACTACTCTGAACAGTTCCTCGAGCTGGTGGGAGACTATGAGGACGGCTTTATTCGCTTTTGCGAATTCCCCAACGATGGACAGCAGAGTATCCTTTGACTCGGTGTCAAGCCCTGTGAAAGGTTCGTCGAGGACGAGGACGTCTACGTCCGGGAGCAAAGCCCTAACTATCGCGGCCTTTCTCCGCGTCCCACCACTCACCTCCTTGGGGTATCTCTCGAGGAATTTGTCTATACCGAGTTTTCTGGCGAAGACAATCGGGTTGCACTCTCGCCCCATGAGCTTTAGTCCCAAGCAGAGGTTATCGCGGAGTTTCTTCCAGGGTAGGAGATAGTCCTCCTGATAGAGGACAGAAAGGCGACCTTTTATTGAGACCTCACCCAAATCCGGTCTCTCCGCCTCCGCCAAAATCTTCACGAGCGTGCTCTTCCCGGTTCCGTTGGGACCGACTATCCCGACAACTTCTCCTCTCTCAACTTTAAGGCTGATCCCCCCGAGTATCTTCTCGCCGTTGAAAGACTTCTCTAGGTTCTTCACCAGTACCAGCGTCTCACCCATTCTTCAAGCCTCCCCAAGATAAGTTGATCAACCGTCACCATGAGAATGACTAGGAGCAGCGCCCAGGCGAAGACGCCGTCCTTTAAACCCAGGTCGTAAGAGTAAACGAGCTGGTAGCCTATTCCTCCAGCGGAGCCGAATGCCTCAGCAACGACGCTTATCCTCAAGGCTATGCCTATGGCTATTCTGCTCGCTGAAACCATCTCCGGGAGAGTTCCGGGGACTACGAAGTGTCTGTAAAGCTGGAGGTTGGTTGGTTTGAGGAGTATCACGAGCGGGCGGTACCTCTCAAGGAGGTTCTTGCTAGAGCTTATGCCCGCTGAAAGGAGGGCTGGAAAAGCCGCCATTGCCGTGACTAGGATAGGGGCTATGGAACTTGTCACCCCGAATATCATGATGAAGATTATCGTCCACACGAGAACCGAAACGCTCTGGATAAAGACGTTGAGGGAGTCTAAAAACGCTTTGAACTCTGTGGAATAGAGTGCAAGCAGTATCGCGCCGCCCGTTAAACCGAAAGCGACCAGAAAACCCAGGAGACTGTGGTAGAGCGTCAGGAGAAGCGACTTAATGACGAGGCCATAGCCCGCCTTTGAGTAGAACGCGAGGGTCTCACCTATCCCTGGGACCAGTGCTGGGTAGAGCTTTGCTAGGACAACCCAAGACGCCAGTGCAAAAATGGAAAGATAGAGCCAACCGCGTTTCATCTTCAGCCCCTGTAGAAGATGTTAAGGTTCTCCGGATTCTTTGTCAGGTAACCGCCGAGGTAGGCGAGATGCCACTCGCTCTTTATCCCAGTTATCATCTCGTCGGTCAGACCGGAATCAACCACTTCCGTCCTGTTGTAAAGGGTCTTAACCGTCTCCTCGTTGAGGTGGTAGAGATTCATGAGCACCTTCTCCGTCTCAGCGGGGTGATTCATCCAGTAGGCGGCACTCTCCTTCTGTGCCCTGATAAATGCATTCACTAGGTTCTTGTGTTCCCTGAGGAAGTCCCCCCTGACAACCCAGACGAGCATCACTGGTGGGCCCCTTACGATACCCCTCTCCTTGGCCTCGTCCCACAGCTCTGAATAAGTTGTTATCACCGTGTAGTTTCTGACTATAAGTCTACTAACCAAGGGTTCCCATATCACGACGGCATCAACGTCCTTAAGTGAGTCCTCTATTGAGCCGGGTGGGACATTGACGATGGTGTACTCACTGGGGCTGATGTTGTAGAGAACTTTCATATAAGCTTGGAAGAGCTTGAAAGTTCCGGAGGCCACCACAGCCCCTATCTTCTTGCCCTTTAATTGCTCGGGCTTCATCTTCTCCCTGCCAATTATGGCCTGGTTCTGGAGCATATCAACGGCAATGATTTTTATATCCACACCGCTCTGGGCTAACTTTGCCGCCATCTCCGCAGGGATAACCGCGAAGTCTGTCTCCCCGTTTTTGAGGGCGGCTATTATGTCCGGGGTCTTGCCGAGACGGAGAACCTTAACGTAGAAGCCGTTCTTCTCGTCAAGACCCTTTGCTTGCATTATGTCGAGTGTACTGATGCCGCCGAGTAGAGTCGCCGCTCTAACTGTCGGGAGCTTTTCCGTACCCGTGGATTTGCTTGAACCAGAGCCTATGCACCCCGACGTCAGGACAACCAAGCCTATTAGGAACAGTGCCAGAGCCTTTCTCATTCAACCACCTCCAAGCTTTATCAGGACATCGGCTATTGCAGAGAGCGTGAGGATTAAACCGATGGGTAGGTTGAGGTTAAAAGCCTTGGGAACGTTTTCGAGGCTTTTCCTTGACAGGTAGTTCTCGTAGATGATCAAGGCACTCGCAACGACCCAGCCAGCGGTGTAAACCCACCCGAGACCATAGAGTGGCCCTGCAATCCCGAAGAGGATTACCGCAAACAGGTGAAAGGCCAATGCTACGTTGCGGGCCTTCTTTATCCCAAAGCGCGCGGGAATGCTTCCCACTCCATTCTCCACGTCGAACTCGTAGTCCATGAGCGCGTAGATGGTGTCAAAACCTGCCACCCAGAAGAGTACCCCAAAGTAGAAGGCCCAGGGGATCCTGAGCAGGGCCTCAAGCAGTGAGGCGTTTCCAGCGACGGCTATCGTCCCGCCCGCTACGGCCATAGCCAGCGTTAGACCGAGGTGTAAATGCGGGAAGCTGTGCTTTCTCTTCCCTTGGGGATAGCTGAGCGCCAGAACCCAGGGAATCGGACTTAGCAAAGCCGTCCAGATGTTCAAGAGAACGGCCGAGATGAAGTAGATTACCGAGCCAACAACGACCAGCCACCATGCATCGCTCACCTTTACCGCGCCCCTGATAAGGGGCCTGTTCCAAGTCCTCGGATTTAAGCTGTCTATGTCTATGTCCGCTATGTTGTTGTAGGCCAAGGCTGCTGTCCTAAGCCCGAGGAGGGCGAAGCTCATAAGTACTATCTCAGCCCAGGTCACGGGAAAACCACTGAGGAGGGCCCCAACGTAGGCGTAAGGCAGGCTGAAAAGGGTGTGTTCTATCCTGACGAGCCTCATGAGTGCGTGGAACCTGCTCGCCTTGCTGACCTCACCGGGGTCGAATGCCATCTCAACCACCGAGGTACTTCCTGAAAAGGGTTTCGAGCTTTTTCAGCACTTCAGGCTCCTCCCTCACCTCTTCCACAACCCTGCCGCCCATCTCCAGCGGGAGCTTTTTAGTGGCGTCTATCCCGAGCTTGCTCCCCAGCGGCGGGTTTGAAACTGCTGGATCCAAGGCATCGGTGTGGGCGTTCGGGATTATCAAAACGTCCCTCTCCGGATTGACGAAGGAAGCGACCGCCCACATCACCTGGTTTACGTCGTGGACGTTGATGTCGTCGCTCACAACGATTATCACCTTGGTCAGAGCGGCCTGCCCAGTGCCCCAAAGGGCATTTAAGACTTTCTTTCCCTGACCGGGATAGCGCTTCTTTATCGAGACTATTGCCACTCCTTGGAAGACACCGTACTCCGGAAAGTTGACGTCAACGACCTCCGGCAGGACCATTCTCATAAGAGGGAGAAAAATCCTCTCGATGGCCTTCCCGATTACGGCGTCTTCCAAAGGCGGCTTCCCGACGACCGAGCCGTAGTAGAGGGGGTTATCACGGTAATACAAGCGTTCGGCGTGGAAAACAGGGTAAAGCTCGTTCCTCTCGCTTGGCTTGTCGTAGAATCCGAAGTGGTCTCCAAATGGTCCCTCCTCGGTCAGCTCGTTCACATCGACGTAGCCCTCTATGACGGCCTCAGCGTTGGCCGGGACGAGGATGCCGTTCGGCAGGCGGTATAGTTCCAAACCTTTTCCCCTGATGAAGCCGGCAAAGAGGAGCTTGTCCATCGGATACGGAACCGGCGAAACGGCCGTCAAGAGCGTCCCTATGTCCGAGCCTATAGCTATCGCCACCGGCATTTTACCGTCGTTCTTCTCGAGGTAATCCCTCCAGGCCTGGCTCCCGCGCTTGTGAACCTGCCAGTGGATTACACCCCTCTCGCCATTGAGGAGCATGACGCGATAAACGCTCATCGAGTTTATTCCTTTGGGGTCTGAGAAGCAGACGAGGGGGTAGGTTAGATAGCGGGAGGCATCTCCCGGCCAGGTTTTGAAGGCAGGAACGGAGTTCAGTGGTTCGTCCTCGATAATGTTTTTTGTGAATTCGGCCTTTCTCACGACCCTTGGGAGGTAGTTGCTCATCTTCCTCAACTTTCCGAGGGATGTGAGCTTGTCCGAGAGGCCGAGTGGAAGGTTCTCTAGGAGCTTGAGAGGCCTCTCGCCTATCTCTTCGAGTTTTTCAACGCCCAGCACATCTCTGAGCGTCTCAACACCCGTGAAGAGGTTTCCAACAGCTCTCCACTCTGGAAAGTCCCTAACCCTTTCGAAGAGAACAGCTCCCCTTTTCCTGTACATGGCCTTCCTAAGAAAAGCTGGAATCTCGAGTTCTGGTGAGAGCTCTTCGTCAACCCTGATAAGCTCACCGCGCTTTTCAAGCCACTCAAGGTAGTCCCTCATGTCATCCACGGTTTACACCTCAACCTTGGGCCTTAAAACGGTTTCACCGGCGCACTCTATAAGCTCCAGCTCTATACCGTAAACCCTGCTTAAAAGCTCCTCGTTGAAGACTTCATCAGGCTTTCCTTGGGCAATTATGTTCCCTCCTTTCATCAGAACCAGCTTATCAGCAAAGAGGTAAGCCAAGTTGGGGTCATGGATTACCAGTAGGACACCAACACCATCTTTTGAGAGTTTCTTAACCGTCTGAAGGACTAGAAGGGTGTTTTTAAGGTCGAGCTCGCTCGTCGGTTCGTCGAGGAGGAGGTATTTTGGTGAGGTCATCAGGGCTCTCGCCGTAAGCAGGAGCCTTATCTGCCCTCCACTGAGGGAGGTGTAGGGTTTATCCAAGTAGGGATCCATATCAAAGAGTTTCAGGAGTTTCATGGCTTTCTTTCTGTGTCCTTCATTTGGGGCTCCAAATGGGCCCAGCTCTGGAGTGGAGCCTAGAAGGACAAAGTCCAGAACCCTGAACGGAAACGTGGGAGTGTGACCCTGGGGCACGAAGCCGAGAAGCTTAACCCTCTCTCCCGGTGAAAGTTGATGAACGTCCATTCCATCAACCTCAATCCTTCCCCTCTCAGGCTTTAAAAGGCCGTATGTAAGCTTGAGCAGGGTACTCTTTCCAGCTCCGTTAGGTCCGATGATGGCGACCAGTTCCTCTGGACTAACCCCAAGGTTGATGTTATCTATCCTAAAGTCCCCGTAGGAGTAGGATACCCCCTCAACCCATAAGCCCCTCAATCTCTCTCACCTTCTCCATGAAGTCGAAGTCCCTAACCTTATCAAGCCCCCCCTTCCTGAAATGCTTTCCGAACCAGTCGTAGTAGAGGAGCGTTCTCCTGACGAATGCTTCAACGTCCTTCTCTTTGAAGAGGCTCTTTTTCTCCAGCTTTTCCCCAAGAACGGCGTAAAATCTAACCATCTTTCTCCTGTCATCATAGCTGAGTTTTTCAGGGTCTATTTCGCCCCCTATGAGCGTTCCGTAGAAGGGAGGGATCTCAAAGGCATCTATGAGTGGTTGGGAATAGGCTATCCCACCGTGGAGTTTTCCCATAAAGACCGAGCCTGCTAAGTGCATGGCAACTAGGAAGAAGGCCTTGGGTACATCTTCAAGCTCCCCTTTGTGAGCTTCCACCCACTCCATTATGTCCCAGTGGGGACCATCACGGTAGACCGGAGCAGCCATGATGACGAGATCATAGTTGGCTGGAGATGGGTTCTCTTCAGTGCGCTTAACCTTAACATCACCTCCTCTTCCCTCAAAAAGCCTTTTGGTCAGCTCAACAGCTTTTTTCGTGGTTCCGTAGCGCGTTGTGTAGACAATTAGGATCCTCAACTCCATCCACCTCCGGTTTTCCTGAGCAAATACCCAAAGAAGGGAACGCCAACTAGCGTTGTTATAATTCCAACGGGAATATCACCCGGTAAAAGCCGCACAACAACATCTGCCAGAACCATGACGGTGATTCCAATAGAGATCGTCGCCGGGATTAACTTGGAATGTTCCGGACCGACAAGCATTCTGGCTATGTGGGGAACCATAAGCCCTACCCAGCCGATTATCCCGGTGAACGAAACAACGAGCGTCGTCATTAGAGCCGAGATGAAGACGAATATCCCCCTCCAGAGGTGCACGTTCAGACCCAGAAGCTCGGCCTCGTCGCCAAGACTCATCGCGTTGAGGTTCCAGCGAAGGAGGAAGAGAATGACGGCAAGGATCAGAACGCCTGGAAGGGAGTAGAGCACCATCTTCTCCGTTGCACCGGAGAGGCTTCCCATCAGCCATATCACCAGTGCAGATAGACTCTCACTCGGCAGGAGGAGCTCAAGGAGGGAGAGCAAAGCCGAGAAAAGAGCGGTGACAATTATGCCGGCTAAAATGAGAGAGACCGTTGAGACCCTTCCGTTTATCCTGGCCATCCAGTAGGCTAAGAAAACCGCCAGAAGACCGAAGATGAGCGCCAACGGTGCAACTCCCGCGGAGGGCAGGAAGGCAACCGCTATGGCCGCTCCAAAGGCAACTCCCGAGGAGACTCCGAGGATGTATGTGCCAACGAGAGGGTTCCGAAAGACCGCCTGAAGGGTCATTCCCCCTAGACTTAGTGCTATCCCGGCCGAGATGCCCATGAGCGTCCTCGGCAGGCGTATGTCCTTTATTATGATGATGGCGCCCGGCGTCAGGTGGAGGGGATCCGTCGGATAACTGCCCACGAAGATTCCGAGGAGTATAGCGACCGTGGGGAGGGCTATAAGGGTAAGTTGCTTTCTCATCATTCAACACCGCAGAGGTTGTAAAGTTCTTTCGCGGGCTTTTCCCAGTCGGGGAAGTCCTTTCTATGGACGAGCCTTCCAATCTGGTAAATTCCTGGAATCAAACGGGGACTCCAGCGCATAAAGCTTTCCCCGTCGAGGGCAGAGCCGACGATGTGAACGTTGCCCTCGTCAACAGCTTTAACCTTCCTCCACTCGGCTGAATCAAACATCTCATCCCTTATCCCTTCTAACTTCTCCCTGTTAGTTAGGATACTCGTTAGGAGGAAGAGGTGGTCAGCGTCGCTGAAGCGCCTGATGAAGTCCCTCTCTCTCAGAGGATAGACCTTTCTCTCGGTTTTAAGTCTCTTCCCGAGGCTTTCGGCGTGAGCTTTTTTGATTGCATCGCTTATAACGTTGGTTCCAGTAACGACGTTTATTCCCCTATAGAGCACCGCTACCTTGGGTCTATCCTCTAGCGATTGATTTATCTCCCTTATCCTCTCAAGATGCTTCCTGTAGAACTCCTCAAGCCTTGAGAAGTCCCCTCCTGTTTTTTCTGCTATCAGCCTGCTACCATCAACGAGATCCTCAATTGTAATGAAGTCGAGCAAAAGGACCTCGGCGTTGATCCTCCCCGCGAAGGAATAAAGCTCATCGCTGGAGTGCAGGTTCTCGACCTTAAAATCGAGGATGAGCTTAGGTTTTGTCCCCTCGAGGACATCCCAGTAGGTCTTCTTGGTTCTCTTGAGGTACTTACCCACGACCGGCCTGCCCCACAGCTCTTGAAGGCAGAGGTCGAGTCTTATCTCCTCGTTGATTCCAACTACATCGTCTGCTTTTCCAACAAGTTTAACGATCTCGGCAAGGCTTGCCGGAAAGACGGCTATCATGCTCTCACCCCAAAAAAGAAATCAGGAGAGGAAGGGATAAAACTCCCTTATGAATCCTTTGGCTTTGTCCTCCCAGTTTGGATAGTAGTTGGGGTAGATGGCCTTCCCAATCTGCCATATCCCAATGACAATCCTTGGACTCCAGCGGAGGTAACTGCCCTTCCCCATGTCGGCCCTGAGGATTATTATGTGGCCCTCTCTGACGGCCTTTATCTGGTTCCACGCTTGGTTGGAGAGCATCGTCTCTTTGAGCTCCTTAACTTGGTCGTAGGGGGTAACAGCGCTCGTAATGAGAATTACTACATCTGCATCCTTATAATTGGTGATTATCTTCTCCTCGTCCATGGGTACCCTAACGGGAGTGTAGCCGTTGAAGGTCAGGTTGACCATGTAATCCGCCCCGACGAGCCTTACCGCCTGTGCCAGAACGTCGTTCCCGTTGACGAGGTAGTACTTGCCCATTATTGGCTGTATCATAATAACCTTCTTCCTATCCTCGTTCGGTATCTTGGCGGCTATAGCCTTTACTTCGCTCACCTGCTCGTTGAAGTACTTGGCGAACTCATCCGCCTTTTTCTCCTTTCCAAAGAGTTTTCCAAGCAGTTCTACAGTTTTGGGGATTTCTTCAAGCTTGTCCTCCCTTAGCATTACCACTGGAATCCCGTAGCTCGCCGATTTGTTGAGGAGCTCGTCGACGTTGTAGAATTTCTTGAGGTAAAGGTCTATTATAAGGTCGGGCTTTAACGCTAAGACCTTCTCCCAGTTCGTAACTCTTAACATATTCCCGACGACCGTCTTGTTCTTAAGGCTTGAACTTAGGAATGCATCAGGCTTGGCATCTGCTGTAATCCCAACAACTTGGTTGGTCGCGTTGAGTAGCTGGGCTACTTCAAGGGCCGATGCGGAGAGTATAATTGCCCTCTGGACCGGAACCTCCACCGTCACGGTTCTCCCAACTAAGTCCTTGACGGTTATTTCCTTTGGTGTCGAGGTCGCCTTCTTTGGGGTGCTTGAACTCCCAATGCATCCTGCTGCTGCAACTGAAAACAACAAAACCCCTATTACCAAAAGTGCCTTCCACTTCATACTCCCACCTCACACCGGTTTTTGCTTTCCGAAAGTTCCAATTGGAAGGGTAAGAGCGAGTTCTTTGGCAAGTTGGAGGTATGAACCCGGCTCGTAGGGACAGGCGGGGTCTTCGGTAAGGGGGTCGATGTGGTATGCGTAGGCCCTTGCCCTGCTCCCGCCACAGATGTCCCTGAACTCACACATTCCGCATCTCCCTTTGAACTCTGCAGAGCGGAGCTTCTTCATGAGTTCTGAATTCTGGTAAATCTCGACGAGACCTTTCTCCCTCACATTGCCCGCACTGTACGGAAGGAAACCGCTCGGGTAAACGTTACCATTGTATGAGATGAAGACTATTCCCTTCCCGTCGCGCGTTCCCATCGTCTGTGCCCTCGCTTCGTTGCCTTCCCCGAGCAACTCGACCAGCCTCTTCTTAAGCCTGAAGTAAAGCTCCCCTGGCTTTAGAGTTTCATCCGGGTTGATGCCCTTCTCCTCCAGGGCCTTCCTCATTATCGCAACCCTTCTGAACATAGGCCCTTCAGTTGTCCTAACAAGAATGTGCTTTGATGCTTCATAGAGGAAGTGGGTTACGTCTTCCCATTCCTCCGGCTTGAGGTCGCTTTCGAAGTTACCCCTTCCGGTTGGGACGAGGTAGAAGACCTCCCATATTTCGACGCCCAGCTCTTTGAGAAGTTTAACCATCTCAGGAAGGCCCTCAACGGTCTCACGCATAACGACGGTGTTCACCTGAACGGCAACGTCCCTCTTGAGGAACTCCTTTATCGCCCAGACGGTTCTCTCCCACGTTCCTTTGATGCCCCTTATATCGTCGTGGACATCCGGGAAGGGACTGTCGAGACTTATGCTAACTGCTTTAACGCCGTGTTTTACGATCTTCTCTATTGTTTCTTCCGTGAGGAGCGGAGTGACGGCGGGAGCGAGGCCGACGCGGATGCCCCTCTCAACCGCGTGGTCAATTAGTTCGAAGATATCGTTTCTCATGAGCGGGTCTCCGCCGGTGAGGATGAGAATTGGATAGGGCCTTCCGAAGTCGGTTAGTGAGTCAATGAGTTTCTTCCCTTCCTCGGTTGTCAACTCGCCGGGAAGTGCTTGGAGAATCGCCTCGGCGCGGCAGTGCTTGCACTTGAGCTGACAGGCTTTCGTCGTCTCCCAGAATACGAGGACTGGCTTTTCATTATATGGCCAAGAACTGTGAGATTTGCCTCGGTGCATTTCGACCACCGTCTCTTAGGTTATCATAATGAACTTAGAAACATCGAATTATAAACCTTTCCCCTCAGAAGTTCGAAATTCAAATGTAAAAGAAAAGGGTTAATAATAGCCCTTCGCCTCGGTGACCTTCCCTCCGAACATCTTGTAGACGTAGAGGGTGTAAGCCATGATGATTATTGCTAGGATTACTGAGACTCCAAGAACTGCCTGAAGCGTCAGCGGCGATGCAGCGAGGGCGTGGATGCTGAGCTTGAAGGTGGGGTCGATGGTAGAAATGACCCAGTAAGGATACATGCTGTAGTAAACGAGGTAGACCACCAGCGGGAAGGCCAGCCAGCTGAGGTAGAACGCTCCCCTTTCGGACCCCTTCTTGATTAGGTAGGCATCCACGAAGGCCGCTATTAGGATTATCAACGTCAGTGTAAGCCCAAGCGGGGTCAGTGCTCTACTGAACCTCAGCGGTGCCCAGACCTTCATGCCGATTACCGTGAGCAGAAGAAAGACCACCATGAGGACCCAGAAGTCAAAGGCAAGCTTTCTCATCCGCTCCTGGAGCCTGCCCGTTGTCTTGTAGACCGCCCAGTTGGCCCCGTGCCACATCACAGCGAAGAGCACGAAGAGGCCCACTATGAGCGGGAACGGTCTGAAGAGCGTCAGGAGCGAGCCGTGGAAGCCGCTTGCATCTATGGGGATGCCTTGGATGAGGTTGCCAACTATGATGCCGAGGATCAGTGCTATGAGGGCACTGACTGTGGCGAAGAGGTAGTCCCAGGTTCTCTTGTATTTGTTCCTGAACTCAAAGCTGACCGCTCTGAAGATGAACATGAACGCCAGCAGCCAGACCGCGAGATAGAACGTGCTGAAGAGTGTCGCGTAGAGGGCGGGCCACATTGCGAACAGCCCGGCTCCCCACGTGATGAACCATACCTCGTTGCCGTCCCAGACAGGGGCCATGGTGTTCACTAAAACGTCCCTGTCCTTTTGGTCCCTAACGAAGGGGAGCAGGCTTCCAAGGCCGAGGTCAAAGCCGTCGAATGCCAGATACATTCCAAGGAGGAACGCTGAAAAGTAAAACCAGGCAGTCGCGTAGTCCATCACTGACCACCCCCTGCGGCGCTAACCGCTGGAGCGGGCGTTGACTTGGAGGTGGGATCGCCCTCAACAGGCTCAGGTCCCTCCCTGACGAGCTTCTTGACGAAGTGGAGCCAGATGTAGAACAGCAGCAGGTAGACCGTCACGAAGCCGATTAGGGTTATCAACACGCTGGTAGCTGAGATGTTTGAAGAGACACCGTTTCTGACGGTTACCATGCCCCAGACCATCCAGGGCTGCCTTCCAACCTCGTGGGTGAACCAGCCCGCCTCACCGGCCAGCCACGGGAGTGGGAGCGTAACTACGAGCACCTTGAGGAACCATCTGGCATCGTAGAGTTTGCCGAGGAGGAGTAGGAGAACTCCAAGGCCGCCTATTGCTATGAAGAGCGTTCCAAGGCCGACCATGACGCGGTAGGCATAGAACATGAAGGCAACGGGTACTGACTTCTCAAGGACCTGAACCATCTTCTGGTTGGCGTTCGGGTCGTTCGGGTTGATGCCGTAGGCCTTCATTATGCTGTCAACCACCTGCTTCTTGACTTTCTCGTTCGCGTAGTTCGGGTTGTTGAGCACTTCATGGTACCAGACGTATTCAGCCGCGTCGTGCAGTCCGAGGACCTTTGCGTTCCAGTTACCAAAGGCGAGCCAGCTCAGCATCTTTGGAATCTCTATCGCGTACTTTATCTGCTGGTTCTTTTCGTCGACGATGCCGAAGACCACCATGGGCGCACCGACGGTCGTGTGGTAGAGACCCTCGTCCGCAGCCAGCTTCGTCGGCTGGTACTGGGCTATAACCCTGCCCTCCTCGTGACCGGTTGGATAAAGCTGGATAACGGAGCTTATCGCTAGGACGACTATACCTATCGCAACGGCGCTTTTTGCAACCTGAACGTGCTTCTTCTTGAGGAGATAGTAGGCACCAACGGCCGCAACGATGTACGCTCCAGTTATTATTGCGGAGTTAATGGTGTGGGTGTACTGGGAAACCAAGAGTGGGTTGAAAACGGCCTTCATGAAGTTGGTGAGTTCGGCCCTCGGTCCGAGGGGGGTGTTCTTGATGATGTAAGCGGTTGGGGTCTGCTGCCAGCTGTTGGCTATGAGAATCCAGAGACCTGAAAGCGCTGAACCTAAAGAGACGAAAAATGCCGCAATCCAGCTTATGACCCTTGGGAGCCTGTCCATGCCGAAGAGCAGGACGCCAAGGAACGTTGATTCAAGGGCGAAGGCAAAGAGTCCCTCGAGCATCAGCGGCGGGCCGAAGATCGAGCCAACGAACATCGAGTAGTTCGCCCAGTTGGCACCGAACTCGAACTCCATGACGATTCCAGTTGGAACACCGAGGACGAAGAACACTCCTAGCCACTTGCTGAAGAACTTTGCGGCTTTGTACCACTGTTCTTCGTTGGTTATCACTGCCATGGTCCACAGCAGGAACACCATGAAGCCTATTCCTATGCTTGCGGGCACAAAAATCCAATGGTAACCCGCGGTGAGTGCAAACTGAATCCTTGAAAGCGTTACCGGGTCCATTCTACGTCACCTCCAGGTTTGCCCCTCAAACTTTCAATACCTACATACAAACTTATAATGTTTTCGGGTACCATAAATGGGTTCATCGACGAAAAACGAAAAATTTGGAAGAGGAACTAGCTTCTGACCTTCGGCTTCGTGAAGAATCCTTCGCCGTGAACTTCCGCTTCGTAGAGGACGAAGCCCACGGTAAAGAGCATCCCTGCGATTATCCATACAACGCTGTGCGCCAGGAATGCTATCAACACGAACAGCAGTGTCAGGGTTATAGCCGCGAGACCGTAGAGCACTTCCCTCCCGGTTTCAATTTCCACCGTCATGGCGCATCACCGTCTGATTTTTTCGTCTTATGTTCTTATATAAATTTCGGCCATTAGGGGTTCCAAACCCTAAAGGTGCGAGAATCAAAAGGGTTAAATACCCCAAACTTCCTAACTCAGTTAGACCATCCTAACTGAGGGAGGTGCAGGCATGACCAAAGTTCTGATACTCGGCGGAGGAACCGCTGGATTGGTGGCTGGAAGGTATCTAAAGGCCGAGGCCGAGCGGCTCGGTCTGGAAGTGGACGTTACTATGGTAACTGCAAGCGACAGACACTACATGCCCCCATTATTTATGGAGATCGCGCTTGGTTCTGCGGAGCCCCATGAAACCTGGGCGCCGATAAAGAACGCCGAAAAGGTATACGGCTTCAAAGTTGACATCGGCAGGGCTACCGAGATAGATCTGTCAAACAGACAGGTGAAGACTGAAAACGGCAAGGTCTACGACTACGACTACCTCTTCCTTGGCCTCGGCGTGGAGTACGTTTGGGACAAGTATAAAGGCATGAGCGAGTACGGCTACCATAACTACACCCTTGAGGGGGCGCTTGAGCTTCACAAAGCCCTTTCGGAATTCAAGGGCGGGAAGGTAGTCATCTACACTCCAGAGGTACCACACCGCTGCGGAATCTACCCCTACGAGATGAGCCTTAACCTCAGGATGTACTTCGAGCACCGCGGAATTGAGGGTGTTGAGATAACCGTCATCCATCCAGACAAGAGGCCCGGAATTGGCCTCGGGCCAAACCTGGTGAGGTTCTTCGAGAGGGAGATGGAGAAGGCCAACGTGAAGTTCATATCCAACGAGGGGCATGTTGAGATAACTTCCAATAAGGTAGTAACAAAGAACGCCGAGGTTGACTACGACCTCCTCATCAAAGTTCCGCCGATAGCGATTCCAGACATCCTGGCGTTCATGGCTGACGATAAAGACCCGCGCTGGGCGAAAGTGAAGGGACCCGACTTCCGCTATCCGGGATACGACGAGGTTTACATCGTCAGCGAGGCGAGCATGCCGCCTCTCGGGCTTCTAACTGCGGGAGTTCCGCTCCACAACGCTTCGATTGTAGCGGCCACCAGCATACTCCACTGGATACACGGTGGCTATCCGGTGGCTGAATACGCCCCGACGATGTGTCTTGGCCACGGCTACAACACGGGCTTCTCCGGAAACTGCGAGTTTGAATGGAAGGGCGATAAGTATAAGCACGAGTGCTATCTACTCTTCAAGAGCCCACTCGTGAGGCTGATGAAGGACTCCTTCTATAGGGGATGGCTTGACAGCTTGAGGGTGTGAGGTGGTGAAGATGAGCGAGCTTACTCTTACCCCGGAGGAGGTTATTGCCATTAAAGAGATGGCCGAGGTTGCTTTGGCTCTCAAGAAGGGCGGTACACTGGGCATGCTCAAGTCCATGGCCGAGAACGGTGACAAGCTCCTTGAGACAATAGCCGAGGAGAAGGCAGTCCTCAGGCTTGCGGGCATTGGAAACGCCGCACTTGAACCGGTCAGAGAGATAGAGACCGAGGAGGTAGAGAAGATACAGGTAAATACAGAGGAACTCGTGGAAGCGTTCCTCAAGGCTTTAGCCAAGACCGATCCAAAGGATGCTCCAAGGGTCGGCGTGACCTCGGCTCTGGGTTACCTCCGCGACGAGGACGTTCAGAAGGGACTTGGCCTCCTCTTAATCCTCGCCAAGAACCTTGGAGCGGCTTTAAACGGTACGCTCTGACCCTTCCTTTCCTTTCGGAGGTGGTAGCTTGAGGGTTCTCTTCACCTACATGGGCGCTCCCACCGAACCGGATGAAATCGAGGACTTCATATTCCGCTTTCTCTATGACATAAAGCACCACATAGGTTTGGACGTTCCCGGCGCTAGGGCGATAATCAAGGGGATAGCGAAGGCGAGGGCGAGGCAGGTTAGGGAGCACTACGCGTTCATGGGCGGGAAAAGTCCTCTCGTCGAGTATATGGAGGAGATAGCAAAGGCTGTGAGTGAAAAGACCGGCCACGAGATAAGACTCGGCATGTGCTACTCAAAACCCCTTTTGGAAGAACTTAATTGGGACTTCGACTTAATATTCCCGCTCTACCAAGTCTACTCAAGCTCAACCACGGAGCGCTGTCTGGTCAGGATAAGGGAGCTTTTTGGCGAGAAGCCCTACGTTAAGGAATGGTGGGACAATGAGAAGTTCGTCCGCTGGGTTCAGGGGAATATTAAGACCGGGCTGAAGGAGAGCGGTTTTGAAGAGCCTTACGTTATCCTCAGCGTCCATAGTTTGCCGAAGAGGGTAATCGAGGAAGGCGACCCCTACGAGAAGAGCCACAGGAGACTCGCCGAAAGGGTCATGAAAGCCTTTGACCTTCCATGGGAAATCGCATTCCAGAGCAAGTTTGGAAAAGGTGAGTGGCTTGGACCGGAAGTCCCTGATGTATTGGAGAAGCTCAAATTGGAGGAAGTTAATGAGGTTTTGATTTACCCGCTCAGCTTCCTCGTTGAGAACGTTGAGACGCTCTACGAGCTTGATGTGGAATATAAAGAGGTCGCGGATAGGCTCGGCCTGAGATACTACCGGGTCGGGCTAAACCACCGCGACCCGCTCCTGAGTGAGGCAATAGTGGAGGTGATTGAGAATGCCGGTAACGAAAACTGAGGGTGTGGAGGTAACGGAGATGGGCAACTTTACGGATGCTTTCATAGCGTACATAATGGGCTTCGTCGGCGGGATTCCAATACTCCTCATGAAGGACTCGAGCGAGTTCATGAGAAAGCACGCCGCCTATTCGAGCGTCATGGGCTTCTTCGCCTGGCTCGCCTTTATGGGGGCCTGGCATATGAACCCTGGTTACCCCCACTTTGGACCAGCTATGTACGTTGTCTATACCTGGCTGGTATATGCGGCCTTCGGCATCTGGAAAGCAGTTAGGGGTGAGACCTACAGAATCCCCGTCATAGATGGCATGGCAGAAAAGCTCATTAAGGCCATTGAACCAGCAGTGTGAGGGAAAGCCATGAGGAAAGTTGCGGTCCTTTCACTGCTTTTACTTACCCTTCTTTTGGTTCCACACGTCCAGGCGGGGAACCCAGATGTTTTCATGGGGAAGTTCATAGATGCATTTAACACTGGCAACTACTCGCTGATAGAACCTTATATGAGTGGGGAACTCAAAAGCCAGTTCACAGAGGGCTACTTTCACCAGATAGGGGAATTCACCCTCAGCAACTATGGGAAGCTTAGGGGCTATGAGCTTATCTCTAACTCGACTGAGGGTGAGTTGAGGAAGTTCGAGTATAGAGTTTACGGCGATAGAGGCTCCTTTCCGGTTCTTTTAGCCTATAAGAACGGTAAACTCGTCGGGATTGCCCTCGGCATCAGGGCAAAACCCAATCCCGTCGGGATGTTATTAATGATGCTCGGCTCGCTTATACCCTTGGGGGTGTTTTACTATTGGAGGAGAAGGCTTGAAACGGCGGAGTTTGTCATGGGCGTTGGAATAGCGCTCGGTCTCTCAGTAATCCTGCCGTTTTACTCCATTGTGACTATTGGAATGAGTAGGGCCGTGGGGGTTCTAACGACCGCCTTCTTAACGGCCCTTACCGTTGAAGGCTCGAAATACTACTTCTCCCATAACAGGGATGGCCTCTCGCTCGGTCTTGGTTTTGGCGTCGGTAAGTACGTCTTCCTGGCTATAGGCACGTTCGTTGCCGCCAACTTCATAATGAAGCTCCCGGTTTCCTTTGCCGGAGGGGAGCTCTACACCTTCCTGAGTGCGCTGGTCTTCACGGCTTTTCACGGGGTAAGTGCGATGCTCTACTCTGGGGGGAAGCCCTCCTACTTCTTCCTGTTCACGAGCTTCGAATTCTCGGCGCTGGCCCTTTTATCCCTTGGAATGCCCGCGCTGGGTATAGGACTCATCGTGCTGGCCTTTGTTGTGGGATTCGCTCTCACCGGAGGGAGAGAACATGGAGTCGCTTGACGAGAAGCTCATTGAGGCCCTAGAGGGAAGCGTTGAACTCGCCAAGAAGATAGGGGAGTACATGATACGGAGCGGTGGGAAGAGGATAAGGCCTCGTATAGTTTTGGCTGTTTCAAAGGGCCTTGACCTTAGAGGGGATGATGCCCTGGATCTTGCTTCCGCCATTGAACTCATCCACACGGCAAGCCTAGTTCACGACGACGTCATCGACCTGGCGGAGAAGAGGAGGAACAGCCCGACCGTGCCGATGCAGTGGGGGCCTGAACTTGCCGTTCTCAGCGGTGACTTCCTCTTCGTGAGGGCATTGAGGATGATCGCCTTCAAGAGGGCTGGTATGGTGGACTACGTTGCCAAGGCCGTCGAGGATATGGTGAAGGCCGAAATCCTTCAGGAGGCAGTGAGGGGAAGCGTCCACCTTGACATCGGCACCTACTACAGGGTCATCGACGGAAAGACTGGGAAGCTCTTCGGAGCTTCTTTCGCGCTTCCGGCTTACTACCTTAAGAAACCTTTCTGGGAGGAGCTGGATAAGGCAGGGATGCTGGTTGGAAGGGCCTTTCAGATTGTTGACGACGTCCTTGACTACTTCCCTGGGACCGGAAAGGACCGCTTCAAGGACCTCCTTAACGGTAAGACGACCCTGCCCCTCATACTCTACACAGAGCACTATGGTTCATCCCTCGTTGAGAGAACCCTACTCGAACCGAAGGAGGATAACCTTCTGAACCTGTTCAGGAGAATGAACTCTGCTGGTGTTTTCAGGGAGGCTATGGACATCGCAAGGGGTTTTCTAAACGAGGCTTATGGGTCAATCAAATCCCTTCCCTTCGATTCTTCGGGGGTTATCTCGCTCGTCGATGAGTACTTTAAGGGGGTCTTCGTAAAGTTTGAAAAAGTTGGTGGTTAACCTATCAGGTTTCACGGATTTGTACCTTCATTAAAATGAATTTTGGAAATCGCCGAAAAACTTTAAAGGGATAGTTAGACTAACCTAATGGGTTTAGGGTCAGGAGGATTGGGGATGATAGGACTTCTCGCGACTCTCACCTTCATCGTCCCACTGCTCGGGGGACTGCTCCTCTTCAAACTCGACGAGAGGAAAGCTGATGCTGTTATGCTCTGTTCTTTCCTCCTGGCCATGCTCCTCCAATTCGGCGTTTTAATCGAGTACCTCCTCCACTACAACCATGAGATGCTCCACTTTGCCTACATGACTACGGAGAGGCTTGGAGAGGTCTATGGTATAATAATCGACCCCATGAGCGTTCTGATTGGAACGGTTGTGGCTTTGGCCGGCTTTATCTTCATGTTCTACGGCGTGGAATACATGAGCGAGAGGAACGTCGGTCATCCCGTTGGAAAGGGCCGCGGGCTGTTTTACGCCTGGATGACGCTCTTTGAGGGTGCGACTCTTGGTTTCGTTTACTCATCCACCTTCCTGGGGCTCGTTATATTCTTCGAGCTCATGGGCTTGGCGTGCTGGGGGGTGGTCAGCTACTACGGAACCAATGCGGGGGTGAGGGCAGGCTTCAAGGCCTTTATAATCCCCAATGTTGGGGCTATGATAGGCTTTTACACCGCAATTTACATTGGAATAACCCAGCTCCACGACCTGAGCCTCTTCTCGCTCTCACACGTTTCCGATTCGGTGAAGCCCTGGCTCTTCATAGCTCTCCTCATTGCTGGTTACACGAAAAGCGCCCAGTTCCCAACGTACTCTTGGATTCCCGATGCCATGGAAGCCCCGACTCCGGCGAGTGCCTTCCTCCACGGTGCGGCAATGGTCGAGATGGGCGTCTACCTCGTCGCCAGAGTCCTCCAGTTCATAGGGCCCCTACCGATATGGGTCTTCTACTTCATGGCGGTGATGGTGTCGCTCACCCTGCTGATCCCCATGATCAACTACCCGGTTCAGAAGGATGCCAAGAGGCTTTTGGCTTATTCCACCGTTGCCGAGGCTGGAATAATGTTTGTCGGCCTAACTTTCGCCTCCCTTGGCCTTGAAGTGGGCCTAAAAGCGGCCATGTTCCAGCTCACGGCCCATGCGTTCATCAAGGGGTTGGCCTTTCTCACCGCGGGAAGCTTCACCTACTCGCTTGGAACCCTTGACATGAGGCGGATAAGTGGCCTGAAAGATGTTCTCCCGGTAAACGCCCTCTCCTGGAGCGTTGCACTGCTCGGCTTGGCGGGCCTTCCCCCGATGGCCATAGCCTTTAGCAAGGCGGAGCTTCTAACGACCCTTAGTGCGATTAAGGTAACACCTCTCGCGTGGCTTCCGGTGCTCATGGTTCTGGCGGACTCGGCCGTCTTCCTCTGGGTCGGCGTCAAGTGGATAACCAGAAACGTCTTCGGAAAGAGGAGCGTGGCAAAGGCAAGCAGCCACCCGATAATAACTGCCTCGCTGATAATGCTCCTCATCCTCGTCTTTGCCGTTCCCTACTTGGCGTATCCTCTCGTCCACGGGATAGGCTTCTTCGGGGGTGGGCACTGATGGGACCCCTCATAGTGTTGGAGCTTTCACTTGCTCTCCTCTTCATCGGCGCCATCGTTGCCCTTTTTAGGGGTGGAAGACTGGTTTATACGTTTACCCTGGCCTCTTCAGTCCTCACGTTCTTGGTTTCAGTTGCGGGGATAAGCGGCTTCAGGGGTGGGATGTTGCCCTTCCTGCCCACTGAGGTTGACGTCGACCCCCTCTCGGCGCTCTTTCTGATGGTTCTCGCGTTCCTCACCTTCGCCCTCTCGCTCTACCTCCTTGGCTACAGGCCTAGGGGCGACGAGCGCTACCTTGGTCTGTCCGTTAACATGTTACTGCTCTCTGCTCTGCTCTTCCTCGCGACGAATAACCTTGAGAGACTCACTCTTGCCTACGAACTCTTCGCCATCTTTACGTTTGTCCTCATCCTCACCTCCGAGACGAAAGGCTCCAGAAAGGCCGCCTGGAGGTATCTAGTCATTACTCAGCTCTTCGGTATAATCCCCCTCCTGCTTGCCACTTCCCTAGCGTACTCCGCCATTGGAAGCCTCCATGAGTTGACATTTGAGGGTCTACATGAAAACCTCTCGAACCTCCCGGTCGGCCTCTGGTTGATGTATGCACTTTACCTCTCCGCCTTCCTCGTTAGGGCGGGGGTCTTTCCCTTCCATACGTGGGTTGCGAGGGCCTACCGCTCCGTTCCGAGTCCGTTCATACCTATCTTCATCATCGGGGAGGAGCTTGGCTTTTACGGCCTGCTGAGGCTGACGGAGTTCGTCCTTCCCCCATCAAGAACCCTCGGCTACACCATAACCGCCCTTGGTGCCACCTCGGCCTTCGCCACGCTCTACTCCTTCAGGGAGATAAGGCTCAAGAGGAAGTTTGCCCACCACAGCATAATGGACGTTGGAATCGCGTTCTTTGCCCTCGGTGCCTCGATGGTCCTCAACGGCATGGCAGGAACAGTAGTCCTAATTGGAGCGCTCCTTCACGTTCTGTATCAGGCCCTCTACAAGAGCGCGGTCTTCTTTGGACTTGGAGCTATAGAGCACTACGGGGAGGAACCGAACATCTGCTCCATAAGAAAGCTCCTCAGGGGGCACGTGGTTTCGCTTCTGATCTCTCTTTCCGTATTTTCCATGGCAGGCGTTCCCCCATTAGCGGCCTTCGTCTCCAAGTGGCTGGTGTTTGAGGGCATTGCTATGTCCAAAGATGTTCTCCTCTGGCTTATGATGCTGACGGTTGCCTTCCTCGGCCTCTTCCCGATGGCCTCGATACTCCAGATAAGGCGCCTCAACAGGGAGCTCTGCAAGAGGGAAGTTGAGAGGGAGGAGATACCGCTTATGATAAGGTCCGTAACTGGCATCGTTGCGGTAGCTGGTTTCACCATTGCGGTCTTTCCGCTCCTCCTCCACCCCTGGCTAGCATCAGCCATAGGGGAGGTGCGTGGCTCGATTCCGGGGGGTCCCGCCGGAGTTTTCTTCGCCTCCCCATCTTTCCTGCTTGCGGTTATCCTACTCGTGGCCGCCCCGATAGCCGGCTGGAAGGTGGGAAAGGTCCCAACGGAGAGGGTGAGCGAGCTTCTTCTCATATTCTACAACGTGGGTGACATACTGGGGGAGGCCTTCGGCTTCTTCCTCTGTGAGTTCAAAAAGGCCTACATCCTCTACGTCCTCCCGATGATAAAGGTCGTTCCGAAGCATGAGATACCCGACATCAAGGATGTGGATGACGCGTTTGACTATCCGGTGAGGCACCTTGACGAGGCCATGTTCATGCCCCTGATAAGGGGCGTTGAGAGGCTCGCCAAGTGGGGTAAGAAAAGAAACCCCGACATGAACGTGCTCATAGGAGGTTTTGCGGTGGTAATGGCGATACTCATAGTCCTACTGGGGGTGTTTGCATGAACTTCGAGGGTGCTTTCCTCAACGTCCTCTACTTTTCAGCAGTCATCTATGCTTTGGCCTTTATCCTTTATGGAATAAGGGCCATAAAGGGGCCAACAACGGCCGACATAATCTTAGTTGTGGACTGTCTTTCCTTCGATATGGCAGCCTTTATGGTCGTCCTCGGTATTTACTTTAAGTCGATAATGCTCGCGAGCGGCGCCATAATCCTAGCGCTCTGGGCCTTCATGCTTGATCTGTACTACACTAAATACGTTCTTTACGGGGAGGTAGAGGTATGATAGAGGAAATCATCTTCATCATCGGCTCAATCGCTATCCTACTGGGGGCGATATATGACCTAATCGCAGCGATAGGCATGCTCCGCTTTACCGACTTCTATATGCGGAGCCACGCCGCAACGGTGGGGACAATAGGAGGCGCCGCTCTGCCCGTCTTCGGTGCAGGCTTAGTTGCCCTTGTTTACCATCCCCTTGGCTCTCAGAGGTTCTTTATGGCGGGCATAGCCTTTACCGTCGGCGTTCTCATCCTTCTCATAGCCCCGACAGGCTCCCACTCACTCGTCTCAGCGGTCTATTTCGGAAGGGTCGGAAAGAAGCCCAAACTCGTGGTTGATCAGCTTGAGGAGGATTTGCCAAAGAGGAGCGATGTTGCAGAGCTCGTTCGCGAGCATGAGGAGGTTCCCGGCGAGGAGGAAGAGCCAAAGTTCTCCTTCAGGAGGGTCGGGGAATGATAGAGCTTCACCTCCTCATTCTCGTTATAGTGGTCTCGTTCGGCTTCGTATTCAGTTATCTTGCCATGAAGGAGCACGACCTGCTCAAGGCCCTCGCTCTAAGCTCCGTCCAGTCAACCTTCTTCGCCCTTGGCTTCTACATTTTGGCCGCCCCTGATATAGTCCTCGCATACCTCGCGATAGCCGTTGGAGCCTACACTGCCCTCGTCATCCTCGCTATAAGCAAAACCGAGCGCTACGAGGTGGGAGAATGAAGAGGGATGTAATCGTGGCGGTTTCCTTCCTTCTCGCCTTCCTCTTCATAGCCTATGCCGTGACGATTAAAAACGTCCTCGGCCTCGGTGGGGAGGAGCTCAGGCCGCTCGGTGAGTTCTACTTGGGTCACGCCTTCGCCCACGAGGGTCTTACCTCCCACAGCCCGGAGGTTGTAACCGCCATCGTCTGGAACTACCGTGGTTTTGATACGCTCTTCGAGACCTTTGTGTTCTTCCTTGCGATAATGGGAGCTTTGAGCGTCCTCCGCCTCGATAAAGAGCAGCTCAGGCAGGCGAGGGAGCTTGAGGGGGGCATGCCGCACAGACAGATGGACCTCATAGTGAAGGCCACGACGAAGTTCGTAGTGGTTATGATAATTGCTATTTCCGCCTCGATAGCCCTTCACGGGCACTTAACCCCGGGTGGCGGCTTTCAGGGCGGTTCAGCGATGGCTGTGGCAGCGCTACTCCTCTTCGCGGCCTTTAGCAAGTTTACGTTGGAAAGAAAGGGACTCACACTCAGACACACAATATCGGCCTACGCTGCCGGCTTGGCCCTGATTTTGGCCACAGTTTTGGCTCCGGCCTTCATCTACGGCGGTAGACTCCTCGAGATAAACCTTCTGCCGGGTGAAACGGGCCTCTTCAACCTCGATGTTGGTGAGTACACCGCGGTGACCTTTGGCTTCCTCACGGTGTTCCTCGTCCTAGGGATCCCAGAGTGGGTCTTCAAAAACGTTCTCAGGAGGGAGCTGAATGATTAGCCTCCTGCTGGCATACATTACCATCACCCTCTTCGCGATGATGCTCCTCGGAATCTATGGTGTTGCCACGCGCTCCAACCTGATAAAGAAAATCATCATGCTCAACGTCATGGGTGACGCCATAAACATGCTCTTCATTTTGATAGGGTACAGAATGGTCTTTCCCGTCTTTCCTCCTGTTTATGAGAGTCACATAACCTTCAAGGAATTCCTGAACAGGGCCGTTGACCCCGTTCCGCAGGCGCTGGTTTTGACGGCGGTCGTCATAGGCATGGCTATGAACATACTTCTCACGACCTACGCCATCCAGTTCTACCGCCTCCACGGAACCGTCGATGCGAGGGACATCGCCGAGATAACGAGGGGTGAGGAAGAATGAATCCGCTCGGGAGATTCTCTCCCGCGACCTTCGTCGTTGTGCTCGCGGTTTACCTGTTTTACACTGGCGCTATCAGCGAGTATAACCTGATAACCGGTTCGGTGGTGGGTTTTATAGTCTCATTCCTCGTTGGTCACTGGCTGGTGGAGAACGAGTCCAAGTTCTTCTCGCCGAGGAGGTTGTTCTACGCGGTAACCTACGGCCTCCGCTACTTCCTTATAGAGGAGACAAAGACCCACATTGATATGGCCAAGCGCATCTTCACGCTTAAGGCCAATCCAGGCATAGTTAGAATCCCACTCGATGTTGAGAGTGACTATGGGAAGGTTCTGGTGGCCAATTCGATAACCAACACCCCCGGAACGATAGTGGTCGATATAAGCGACGACGGAAAGTGGCTCTACGTCCACTGGATCGACGTTTCCACGCTTGACGAGAAGGAAGTGAAGGAGAACATCGTCGCATACTTCGAGGACTACGCGGGGAGAATATTTGACTGAGGTGATAGAATGGAGGTCGGAATCGTCCCAATCATACCACTCGGCTTCGCCTTCTTTCTGCCGTTTCTCGCGATAATAACCGGGAAGAACCGGAGGATCATCGTTGGCTACGCTTTAACGGCCCTCACCACGGCCTTCCTCGTCTCTCTCTTGCTCTTTGAGAGGGTCTACTCCTCGGGCACGCCCCTAGTTTACGCCTTTGGCAACTGGATTGCACCGATAGGCATCGTCTTCGAGGTCGACAGGCTCTCAGCAACGCTCGTCTTGGTGGCCTCCTTTGGCTTCCTGCTCGCTGGAATCTACTCGGCCAGGTACCTCTCGGAGTGGAGCGGTCTGGAGTCCTTCTACACCTTCCTCCTCGGTTTGGAGGCAGGTAACCTCGGCGTCTTTATGACTGGGGATGCCTTTAACGTCTTTGTCATGTTCGAGGTCATAGGCGCGAGCGCCTACGCCATAGTCGGATTCTACCGGACGAAGAGCGAAGCCGTAGAGGGAGCTTTCAAGTACGGCATCAGCGGGGCAGTAGCGACCAGCCTCTACTTCTTGGCTCTGGGATTCATCTACGCCTCCCTCGGAACCCTTAACATGGCGGACTTAAGCGCCATGTTCCATGGGATAGGCTTTCCGGTAACGACGAGGCTCTTTGGAAATCCAACACTCGCCCTTGCAATCTTCTTCGCCTTGACGGTTTCGATGGTTATAGTCAAGAGCGCCATCTTCCCAGGTCACTACTGGCTCCCTTCGGCTTACTCCGGTGCACCAATCCCTGTTGGAGCAGTCCTGAGCGGCTTCATTGAAGCGGCTGGAATCTACGTTTTAGCGAGATACCTTTACACTCTCTTCCACGGCCTTCCTTTTGGTTGGGCACTCTCGCTTGTCTTCTTCACCCTTGGGGCAGCTACGGCTTTCCTCGGCTCACTCATGATGCTAGTTCAGAAGGACATGAAGCGGCTCATCGCTTATTCCACGATACTCCATATGGGCTACCTCTTCATGACCCTCGGCGTTGGAACCCAGCTCGCCCTTACGGCAATAGACTTCCACCTCGTCAACCACGCCATAGCGAAGGCCCTCCTCTTCTTCACGGCCGGGGCCTTCATCTACCGCGCCGGAACGAGCAGAATCGAGGAGCTTACTGGAATCGGACAGGCCATGCCCGTCAATACCTTCCTCTTCGGCATAGCTGTCCTCAGCCTCGTCGGTGTCCCTCCCCTTAACGTTTTCTTCGGGAAGATGCTCATTTTCGACGCACTCATGCAGGTGAGTCCCTGGCTGGCCTCGGTGGTGGTGATAACGAGCGCAATAGCGGCCTGGGCCTACTTCAAGGTCTTTGTTTACCTCTGGCGCGGGAAGCCGAGTGGAGGGCACGGACACGGGCATGATGAAAAAGAAAAACGTTGGAACATAAAAGAAGTCTGGACCTTCAACGCCGTAAACGTGGTTCTCGCAGCCATGGTGGTCCTGCTAGGTATTTTCGCACCGATGTTGGTGGATAAAATCTTTCATCCCGCGGCGGCCCAGGCGATGGACTATACCAGCTACATCGAGGCTGTGAAAAGGCTCGCTGAGGAGGTGTTCTCTCCACACTGATTCTTTTACCCAAACCTGTGCAATACTGACAACTATCTGGGCAAAGCTTTTAAGTTTCCCCATGTGATGATTGAGTGGAGGTGTTGAAAGATGACTATCAAAGCTCCCACTCTCAACATAGGTGGTCTGAGCGCTGACCCTCTTGAGCAGAGGATAAAGGAAAAGCAGGAAAAATGGAAGTACAAGGTGGCGGTCCTAAGTGGAAAGGGTGGCGTTGGAAAGAGCACCGTGGCTGTAAACCTCGCGGCAGCCCTAGCAAAGAAGGGCTACTTTGTGGGTGTTCTCGACGCTGACATACATGGTCCAAACGTCGCCAAGATGCTCGGCGTTGAGAGGGCTGACGTCCTCGCTGAGAAGAGGGAAGACGGCGGTTTTGAGATGCTCCCACCGGTGAACGACTTCCTCGGTCAGGTTACACCAATAAAAGTTATGAGTATGGGCTTCTTGGTTCCAGAGGACCAGCCAATAATATGGCGTGGTGCACTTGTCACGAAGGCCATCAAGCAGCTCCTCGGCGACGTCAAGTGGGGTGAGCTGGACTTCATGATAATTGACTTCCCGCCCGGGACGGGTGACGAGATACTGACGGTTACCCAGACCCTCAATCTTGATGCGGCGGTGATAGTGACCACGCCTCAAGAGGTTGCCCTCCTCGACACGGGAAAGGCCGTCAACATGATGAAAAAGATGGAGGTTCCCTATGTCGCGGTAGTGGAGAACATGAGCTACCTCATCTGCCCCCACTGCGGTAACGAGATTGACATATTTGGCAAAGGCGGCGGAAAGAGGCTCGCCGAGAAGGAGGGCGTGGACTTCCTCGGCGAAATCCCCATAGACCTCAAGGCGAGGGAGGCAAGCGACGCCGGCATTCCGATAGTCCTCTACGAGGATACCGTTGCCGCGAAGTCCTTCATGAGCATAGTGGATAACCTCGTGAAGAAGCTCGAGGAAATGAATGGAGAAAAAACAGGGGACTCCGGAGAGGAGTGACCCCATTAACTTTTTAACCACCTCTGGGTATTCGAGCCGAGGGAGAACATGAGAAAGGCGGCCGTTCCCCTGTTGTTCCTGATTCTTCTGCTGGTGCCCCAGGTCTCCGCGGCCCGGCTCTCTTACCACCCAGATAAGGTTGCCTTTGAGTCGTTCCTCAACTCAAGTTCCCCCTTCACGGTCGTCGCTGGAAACGACATCTGGGCGCGTGCATGGGCCTACTACGTGGATCAGAGGCTCTTGACGGTTAAACCCCGTGGGAACGGCACGCTCGTCCTCGTTGGTAACGTTTACGACAACCCTCTTATGCGAAAGCTCTGGAACCGAACCGGTCTCCCCGAGAACGCCTCGCTTCTTCCGTCGATAGTCGTTCTCAACGGCACTGTTCTCATAACCGGGACCGAGGATAACATATACCTCACGGAAAGGGCCTTCCAGAACCTCTGGAACCCCTCGCGGAACTCAGTTTTGGTGTTCCTCGGAACTGTCCTCTTCTTAGTTATAGTCTTCCTTGCAGCCCTTCGTGGGGATAAAACGCACGCCGGAAGTTTCTACGCAATAGTTGTTTCCCTGTACGTGCTGTGGACGTTGACCTCATGGAAGGTGGCTTTCACGGATTCCTTCCTTAGAACGTTTCTCAATGCCCTTGAGTTCTCCGTGGGTGGTGTGGCCTCTTCACCGCTGAGCGCCATTATGGGGTTTGCTTTCCGCTTCATTTCCCCTGTTGAAGAGAACGTTCTTTTCATCCACTGGCTCCTCATACTTTTAATCCTCTCCTTCTCGTTCTACCTCACACCAAAGAGGGCGCGTGACTTGGGATTCATAGTTGTGGGCTTCCTCCTGATGGCTCCGATGTTCAGGCTCGGTCTGGATTCTGTTGGGGGGGACACCCTTGGTCTTGCCTCGCTTGTGATGACCCTCGCGATAATAAGCAACGTCACCTTCTCCCCAGAGTGGTGGAAGGCACTCCTCCAGACCCTTGTCCTCTCGGCCTTTACGTTGCTGGTCATTGCGATAAACCCATACCTCTCCCTTATTCCCGTAATCTTCGTTCTCGCGTTTCCAAAGAGACGTCTAAGAAACTATGCATACCTTGCTATAACCGCACTTGGAACGGTTGTTATGTACAAAACACTTGGCCTTGGAATCAGCATTCCGAGAAGTGTTTATCCCTGCGCCCTAAGGTGTGAGGGGAAGTTCCTTTTTGACGGAGGCCTCATGGTCCTCACCGCGGTTTACGCGTGGGCGAAGGGTGGGGGGAGGATAAGGATGAAAGGTCAGACCGCCTTCTTCCTGCTGATGACCCTCGTCTACGTACCCTTAACCCTGTTGGTTCCTTCACTTTTTCCCTACGACTTCATGTTTCTGGCGGCGCTGACGGTCAGGCTCCTCCACCGGATCATTCCTGGAACTTGATGGCTCCGATTGTGGTTCCCTTGATGTGAGGCCCTATTTCCTTGATTATACCCGGTGCCTGGGTCCCCTTCTTGAGGACGAGGAGGGTCTCCATGAGTCCAAGCTCCTCTATGCGCTTCACGTCTCTGCCGTGGCTCGTCTGGATGAGAGCCTTCTCAATGTTCTCGCTGACGGTTCCGGCTATGAAGAGCCTGTCATGGCCGTCACTAAGCCAGCCTTTAATGCGCTTCAGCTGGGCGTCGCTGAAGGCCAGCTCAACCTCCCTCGCGCCGAACTCGACCTTAGTAACGGTAACCTCAACAGGCAGGTTATCGACCCAGCCGGATTTGATTATCATCTCGCGAACGGGCATTTCCCCGAACGTCTCCTTCAGGTAGTATAGCGGCAGGAGGGCGTCCTTCGGCCTCGGGCGGAAGATTCCGATGTCAACGTAGGCACCATAACCGACTTTCCCGAGGTCTATAAAGCGACCGCGGTAAGTTTTTCCATCTCCAACGGCTTTGAGGCTGTATGGAACCTCCCCAAACTCCTCCCTAATTAGGTTTGCACTTATTTCCTCGTCCTCGCCTTTGAGGAGGACCTTTACCCAGTTCTTCTTTACCGCGGAGAGCTTCCACTCAACCTCAAGCTCCCCCAGAAGTGCCTTTAACTTCCTGTCGAGCTTGAGAAAACCGCTCCTGTCCCCGTAAACTTTCTCCAGAATAACCACTTCTTCCATCCTCACCCTCCCCGAAGTTCATCAATCCATTCAACCGCTCAGTTAGCCGCTTTTCCCTTTGATTTTGACTTCCTGGATGATTTCCTTGGCTTTGGCTTCAACCCAAGCTCTATTTCCAGCTTCTCTATGCGCGTCTTAAGTTCCTCAACGACGGCAGTGTTGTCGTACTGCATGAGCATCCCGCCGCATATCGGGCACTGGAACTCGTACTCCATTGCCTCATCGAAGGTCAACTTTGGATGTCCCTCGGTTCCGCACCAGTAGTATATCTCGCTCGTTTCCTCCTCGAGCATCTCCTTGAGCTTTTTAAGCTCGGCCATTTTCTTGGCCCTGATTATCTCGGGCAACCGCTTGATCTCAAGGTGCCAGTAGTAGTAGTACCAGCCGGTTTCTTTGTCCCTTATCCTCTTGAACTCGGCAAGTCCCTGGTCGTAGAGCATGTATAGAACCTTCCGAACGGTGTTGACGCGGATTTCCGTTATCTCAGCAAGTTCCTCGTCGGTGACTTCTTTCTTCTTTTCCAGAGCTTTGATTACCTCAACGGCCTCCTCACCGCCCATGTCCATTGCTAGTTCAAGGAGTTCCTTGTCCTTCCGTCTTGTCACCGCCATTACCTCCGAGAATTTGGAATCTAACCACTGCGGGACTATCCAAGAGTTAAATATGTGTTCTGGAGTATATATAGGTTTTTGTCATTTTTCCAACCCCAATAGACAGAAAAGAACATCAAGTTAGTTGGTGAAGTACTCGTTGAGGAGTTCCTTCGCGGAGGGTTTGTAGAGTTCTAAAACCTCTATCTTGTCAATAACGTTTCCCTCGCGGAGTTTGAGCTTGACCTTTCCCCCGTAGACCTGAAGGTCGTCCAGCATACCGTATATGGCATCCTCCGCCTCGAGTGGGGTTTTGAACTTCATAATGTACTCCTCGCCCTCGGAGAGGATGAGCTTGACCCAGTACTCATTCTTCCTCTTGAAAGGGCGAGTAATCTTCGGCTTGAAGTTCTCTATTATGACTTCCAAGAGCGTCACCTCCGGTCTAATGAGTTTTGGCCCATCTAAGACTTTTAGGATTCAAATTTTTAAGGTTTCCTGATGTCTCCCTTTTATTAACTTCTGTATTTAAACATTGTGAGCTTTGACATCTTTGAACGGGAGCTTCATTCTCAGCTCCTCTGCTTTTCTCATAACCTCATCGATTGGAACCACCGCGCTCCTCGCTCCGACTTTCTGGATCGTCAGGTAAGCGAGAAGCATGCCGAGCCTTGCTGAGTCCGCGAGAGACCATCCGTTTAGGATTCCATAAATAATACCAGCATCGAAGGAATCTCCAGCACCGGTTGAGTCCACCACTTCGGCGCTCAGGCCGCGTATTTCCTCAACGTTTCCATCTCTGTCCCTTATTAGCGCCCCACCCCCGTTGAGTGTTATGATGAGGTTTTTGGCGTTTGAGAGCGACGGGTCGAGGGAACCGAACTTCCGCTTATACTCATCCTCGTTCATTGTGAGGTAGTCCACTATACCCTCTATCTCCCTTGAGAGTGGAGCCTCGCCGATGTCCAGTGAGGTGCTTATCCCGCTATCACTCGCGAACCTCACGACGGCCTCTATCGTCTTCTCTGGGTTGGAGGAGAGGTGAACGTGCCTGGCCCTGGAGAGGTAATCGAAGTTCACCTCCTTGAACAGGTTCGCCCCGGGATACTTCACGATCCTCTTGTCATCGCCGTGCACCATCGCTATGGCGATCCCGGAGGGGGTATCGACCCGCTTTATTCCTGAGATATCAACACCTATCCTTCTGAAGAAGGCTAAGTGGGCATTCCCTATCTCATCCTTTCCAACTGTTCCGAGGTAGCCGGTCTTCAGGCCAAAGTGAGCCAACCAGGTTATCGTGTTTGCAGCAGCCCCACCGAGACCGAAAACTGCCTCCTTTGCGTTCACCTTCTCATGGAACTCCGGAAACCTGTCAAGGAGTATGATGATGTCGTAGTTGAGGTTCCCTACCCCTATGACGTCCAGCCTCTCCATACAGACCACCCTTCCGTTGGCTGTGACGTTGTGCTTAATAACCTTCCGTGGGGAAAGATTTAAATATCCATTTCTACTCATTTATGGGTAAGAGGTGAACAGAGATGATGCTCGTACTCGAGGCTTATTTCAAGAACTACCCAGCGAGGAGGAAGGTGGCCGAGTTCCTCTTTGAGAACGGCCTGAGCGTTAAGAAGGGTAAAATCTACCTGAGGGACGTTGAAGTCCCTATAAGCGAGCTTGCCAGGATAATCGGCGTCAACAGAAAGATAGTCTACCATACCATCGACTACATTGAGAAGACCTACCCACTTAAGCTCATCTTCGAGAAGCTCAACCCCCTGCCGAGCCTAATCGATGTAGCACCGCTGATGGGCTGGGAGGTTTTAGAGATAGAGCTCGACAAGGACAAATACCTAAAGGGCTTTTCTGACGTTCTGAAGCTGCTACACGAAAACGACGTTAGTGTTATGGAGATATTCAGTAGAAACCTCCGCGAGGAACCCACGAAGCTCTACATTGTCATCGACGGAACGCTTCCCGTTGGCGTCTTCGTCCGCGTCAAGGACATGGAGGGTTTTAGAAAACTCATTCTCCACACACCGGAGAAGGACAAGGAAAAGCTAGTCTGCAACTACTGCGAGGTTAAGTACTGCCCCAAGAGGGCACTCATCGAGAGAATGACTAACCCGTCACCCTGAAGCCCTCGAGGCCCTCCGGTTCCTCCCATCTTACCTCTACCTTTGTTACCCTAGCCATTGGGGGTCCTTGGTGCGCCCAGCCGATTAAAGCCTCAACCCTCTCCTCTTCGCCTTCCACTACGGCTTCAACAGTCCCATCGGGCAGGTTCCTAACCCACCCACTAATGCCCAGTTTTCTAGCCTCCCTCTGCATGCTCCAGCGGAAGCCGACCCCCTGAACACGGCCGTGTATCCTAAGGTGCGCCCTCACCCTTTCCATGACTCATCCCTCAGGTAATTTCCCGCAACCGATTTAAGCTTATCCGTCGATACTCAAACGGGTGAGGGCATGGAGGCAATATTCGTCTATACCACTTTTCCGGACTGGGGGAGCGCCAGAAAGACAGTGAGGGAACTCCTTGAGCGGAAGCTTGCGGTCTGCGCTAACCTGCGCGAGCACGAAGCGATATACTGGGGGGAAGATAGGGTAAGAGAGGAGAAAGAGGTTGGAGTTCTCCTCAAAACAGAGGTGGGTAAGTGGAAGGAACTCAAAGAGGCCATAAGGGACCTCCACCCCTACGAGGTACCCGTTATCGCGAGAATCGACCTTGACAAGCTCAACCGCGAGTACTCCGAGTGGATGGGGCAGGTGCTCTTTGAATGATACGAAAGGTCAAACCTCAGATTCGCGTCGTCGGCTTCGACGACGGCACCTTCTCCTTTTCCTCCAAACTCAACCGGGATAAGACCATCCTTATCGGCGTCGTTATGAAGGGTTCGCAGGAGGTTGTGGGGGCCCTCTCGCGCTGGATAACCGTCGACGGAACCGATGCGACCGACGCCATGATAGACGCCGTTACCTCCTCCCGCTTTGAGGATTTGAGGGTCATCCTCCTCAAGGGGATAACCTACGGGGGCTTCAACGTAATCGACCTGGAGCGCTTGAACAGTGAGACAGGTCTTCCAGTCATTGTCATCGTTAGGAAAAAGCCCGACATAGAGGCCATGGAGAACGCCCTGAGAAAGCACTTCCCAGATGCTGACCGGAGGATTGCACTCCTCCAAAAGGCTCCATCCCTCGTGGAACTCCTCCCAGAGAAGCTCTACCTCCAGGCGGTTGGCGTCGACGAGGGAACAGCTAGGGAGATAATCCGCGTAACCACGAGAACAGGCCTAACACCGGAACCGCTCAGACTGGCCCACATGATAGCAAGTGCGGTGATGACCGGCGAGAGCACGAGGGAGTAGGTTTATAAGCACGCAGGAAAAGAAGGAGACGACCGATGATGGCAACAGGGTAGCTACCGAATCCTGATGTGGAAGCCGTTCCAGTCTGAGGTCTCATTCACACGGTACCAGTAGAACCGGGAGCCTTGAGTCCCTTATCACCCTCTCTGCGGTCGAACCGAGAAGCAGGTCCTTTATGAAGCTCCTGCCCTTCTTTCCAAGCACTATCAGGGTTGAGTTCTTTGCGAGAGAGGTGCCTATTATTGCTTGGCTGGCAGTTCCCACCATCACCTCGATTTCGAACATCTCTCCTAAGCCCTTCGTCGACTTCTCCAGGTTCTTCTTGGCCACTGCCATGTTGTGTTCGAGTTCGTCAACCCCACCGTAGTCAACGGAGTGGATCAGGATTCCGCCCTTTACACGCTCTCTGAACTTCCTGACCGTCTGAACCAGCTTAACTGAGCACCTAGAGAAGTCCAGCGCCACGAGCGGCCTTTCGAACATCCGTTCGCAGTCACCGGAGAACTCGAACTTCCCGTCCCTCTCGGTATACTTGATAAGGAGAACTGGCTTCTTCGCGGCCCTCACGAGGTTAGATGCAGTGCTTCCCACGAACATGCGCCGCCAGATGTTCTCCCCGACGCTCGGGATGACTATAAGCTCTGCCCCCGCTTCCTCAGCAGCTTTAGCTATCTCTATCGAGGGAATTCCTATCCTCACGTCCGCCTTTATCCGGGTTTTTCCGCCGCATTCCTCCTCCACTTCTCTTGCGAGTCTCTCAAGCTTCTTCCTGTAAACGCTCTCAAGCTCAAAGGCCTCAAACTCGGCCATGGTTATGTCGACGACGTTGAGGAGGTGAAGCTCCTTGATCTCGAGCTTTGCGAGCCTCGGTATGCACTCGCGGAGGGCATGGAGGGAGACCTCCGAGAAATCCGTAGGGTATAAAACTCTGTTGAACATGTCTTTCACCAGGGGGTTTTATTGGACAAACTATATATGGGTTTTTGGTGGATGGTACCCAGTTGGAGGATGTCGTCTATGGGGAAGGGGAAGGTTGTTTTAAAGGCCGTTGAGCTTTACAAGAGCTACAGTATGGGGAAGGGAGTGATGGTTCCAGCTCTGAGGGGGGCGAGCCTTGAAGTCCATGAGGGAGAGTTCCTCAGCATAATGGGTCCGAGCGGGAGTGGAAAAACCACCCTGTTGAACATGCTCGGTCTCCTCGACGTTCCTGACTCGGGGGAACTTTACATAGATGGAGCATCTGTGATAGGCCTAGACGACGACGAGCTTTCAGAGATGCGGCTGAGGAAGATAGGATTCATCTTCCAGCAGTACAACCTCATACCCACACTAACGTCCCTTGAGAACGTTGAGGTTCCGATGATACTGGCGCGGGTTCCAAGGCGGGTCAGGTTGAAGAGGGCCATGGAGCTTCTTCGTATGGTGGGCATCCCCCACATGGTTGATCATAAACCTCCGGAGATGAGCGGCGGCCAGCAGCAGCGCGTTGCAATAGCGAGGGCGCTGGCCAATGAACCCAGCATAATACTCGCCGACGAGCCAACTGGAAACCTAGACACAAAGGCCTCTGAGGATATAGTGAAACTAATGAGGAGACTTAATAAGGAGCGGGGCACAACCTTCGTTATCGTAACCCACGATGTGGACGTTGCGAGGAAAACCGATAGGGTTTTGAGGATACGCGATGGAAAACTCTACGAGGTGAAGGAGATTTGAAGAAAAAGATTTTAGCTCTCCTCTTATTCATGGTTCTCCTCCTTCCCCCCGTTCTGGGGAACACCGGGGAGCCGTCTTATATGGTGACTTTTCAAGGTTATCTTGGCTTGGGGGAATCCGTGATAGTCGGGAATTACACTCTTACCGTTTTAAACTTCCTCTACAACGCCCAGACGTGGCCGCCCGTTGTTCTCTTCAAGCTGAGGGACAACAGGAACTTTACATCGGTTACCTTCTCGCTCTCCGAGGGGCAGTCCTACTCCTACGGTGACGTAAAGATCAACTTAAACTACGTTTCATCGGGTGCGATGTTTAAGAATCCGCGTGCCTTTGTGTCGATATACTCCAAGCCGACTACTGTATTCTACGGCATGACCCATGTCAACAGCACATTCACCTATGGGCCCCTTCAGCTCTCGGTTTTGGGATTCAAAAATGGAACTGTTTTCATGCGCTACTACAGGGATGACTTCATCGACTACGCCTATTTTGGCGTTGGTGGGCACTACTGGCACGGCGTTTACATGATGGTATACAACGTTACCAATTCGAGTGCCAAGATGAAGATACTCGTCCCCAAGTACCTGCGCTACTCACTCGTTCAGGGAACGGTTGTCGTGATGGATAACGTGAGCTTCTCGAACGTCGAGGTGGGGGCTCCGTTTCAGCTGAACGTGACGGTTTCCAACATAGGGGACACGAGCGCCCGCTACGTCAAGGTTTACCTCTATTCCAAACCCAGTGTCCAAGAGGAGGGGGGCGGGAAGAGCCTGCTTCCAACGGTTTCACTACCCTCCGTAAGTCAGGAGCTGCCGTTTGCATCCTATATGGAGGGACCCGTTAGGTACATCGGACCCCTTCAGCCGGGCGGAGTCAGGACTCTACACTTCAGGCTCATAACCTCCAAGGCCCTGAAACCCGACGTGTACCCCCTTTACATAGAAGTCGAATACAGCGATGAGAACGGTGTCGTGAAGACGGAGGAGTTCCAGATTGGAATCCCTGTTAACAACGCCCAGAGTCCAAAGGTGACGATAGTTAGCTTCAAAACCGAGCCAGACCCGGTTCCACCCGGCTCTAACTTCACGGTCGTTCTCAAAGTGGCTGACACCGGAAACGCCCCGGCAATGCACGTTAGGGTCCAGTTGATGGGCACCAAACCCACCGAGGAGAAACAGACCTATCAGCTCTTCCCCACGGGGGGAGGAAGTAACCAGGAGGCCAACATCTATCCGGTAGGACGGCAGAGCGGCCTCTACTTCGACGAGATAAAGGTAAACCAGACCTATACAGGAAAGCTCACCTTCGCGGTCAAGGATGTTTCAAGCAATGTTTATCCCCTCTATGCGGTGATAACCTACGAAGACGAGAACGGGGTAACCTACAAGGAGCAGGCAACCTTTGGCGTCAGCGTCGCCGGAAAACCACGGTTAAAGGTCTACCTTGGGAACGTCTGGGTCAGCAATGGAGAGTACAGTTTTGAGATTGACGTGGCCAACGACGGTAGGGCTGCCGCAGATGGTGTTACAGTCGAGGTGAGCTCCAAGGAGCTGAGCCTCTTCCCTCTGGGTGAGAAGTACGTCGGGAGCGTTGAACCCCTGGATTACGACAGCGCCAACTTCATGATACTCAATGATACACTGAAGGCCGGAACCTACCCCGTGGACGTCCGGGTATCGTATCTGGCCGACAATGGAAGCTTCGTTAGTTTCACAAAGACGATAACCGTCCAGATACCGCTGGGGATACATACTGACAGGAGACGGGAGTACTACTACGTTGGCGCGGCCGCTTTGATAATTGCCATTATACTGCTCTGGAGGGCGAGGCGTGGATAGAGAGGTTCTGAAGATAGCATTCAGGAATCTTCACAGGAGAAAGACCAGAACACTCTTCACCATGCTTGGGATAATAATAGCCATAGCCTCAATAACCGCGCTGGTGGCCATAGCCGAGGGATTCCAGATCTCCATAGCCCAGACTCTTCAGAGCACGAGCAACGTCGTGATAGTCCTGCCCGGCATGGGGGCATCGATCTGGACAATAGGCACGAGCACCCTGAACCAGGACGTCGTGCAGAAGATAGCGCACATAAACCACGTTGAGGCCATAAACCCCATCCTCCTCAAGTTCACGGCCATGGAATATCAGGGATGGCAGATGCCCGTGACGGTCATGGGCATAATCCCACGGGACGCGCAGAAGTTTTACGCCTTCACCGGCCCGCCCATGCAGAGGGGACAGTTCATGCCTCAAGGCTCGCGCTTTAAGGCGGTTCTTGGCTACTCCATCGCCAACGGCAGGGTAAAAAAGGCCGGTGGCGGTTACCTCAACTGGGAGATCCTCCCGGGTCAGACGATAAAGGTATACAACGGCAACGGCAATCCATGGGAGTTCAAGGTTTCTGGGAGCTTTCGTGAGAGCGGTCAGAGCTTCATCGGCGGCTTCATAGACACGAGCGTCTTTGTCCCCCTGGGAACGCTCCAGAGGATGTACAACGAGCCGGGGAAGATAAGCTTCATCGAGATATGGGTGGATGACGTTAACTTCGTCGACTACGTCAAGGAAAGGGTCTCAAAGCTCCTGCCGAGTGCCACAGTCATAACGGAGCGCCAGGGCATCAAAACGGTGTTCCAGATAGAGGAGATGCTTAACAACCTGCTCATCGGCATAGGCAGCATAGCCCTTCTCGTTGGAGCTCTGGGGGTCATCAACACGCTACTCACCTCCGTCATGGAGCGCACGAGGGAGATAGGAACCTACCGCGCCCTTGGGGCCAAGAAGAGGTTCATCCTCGAGATGATACTCCTCGAGGGTTTGATGCTTACGGTTATAGGAGGAATCATCGGCTTCGTCTCCGGGGTCTTCCTCGCGGATGCGGTCGTGGACATTTTGAGACAGAAAACATCGGGCCTCCCAAACCCGGTGGTGGATCTCAGGGTGGTGGCAATTGCTTTCGGGGTTACACTGCTTATAGGAATCCTTGCAAGCGTTTACCCCGCCAGAAAGGCGGCGGAGCTGAGGCCGGCGGAGGCCATAAGACACGTGGAGTGAAAAGGGTTATAACGGCCAGACCCAAGATTGAACGGTGGTAGCCATGGTCAAGAGGGTTCACATCTTCGACTGGCATAAGGAGCACGCTAAGAAGGTTGAGGAGTTCGCGGGCTGGGAGATGCCCATCTGGTACTCGGGCATAAAGGAGGAGCACCTAGCCGTGAGGAACGGCATTGGAATCTTCGACGTTTCGCACATGGGAGAGTTCATCTTCCGCGGTAAGGATGCCTTAGAGTTCCTCCAGTACGTTACCACAAACGACATAAGCAAACCCCCTGCGATAAGTGGAACATACACACTCGTTCTCAACGAGCGCGGCGCTGTAAAGGATGAAACTCTGATCTTCAACATGGGTAACGACACCTACATGATGGTCTGTGACAGCGATGCCTTTGAGAAGCTTGAGGCATGGTTTAACGCGATAAAGCGCGGAATCGAGAAGTTTGGCAACCTCGACCTCGAGATGGAGAACAAGACCTACGACATGGTCATGTTTTCCATCCAGGGGCCGAAGGCCAGGGACCTTGCCAAGGAGCTCTTCGGCATAGATATCAACGACCTCTGGTGGTTCCAGGCCAAGGAGGTTGAACTCGACGGGATAAAGATGCTCCTCTCCAGGAGTGGCTACACCGGCGAGAACGGCTGGGAGGTCTACTTTGAGGACTCCAACCCTTACCACCCGGACGAGAGCAAGCGCGGGAAGCCGGAGAAGGCCCTCCACGTCTGGGAGACGATCCTCGAGGCCGGTGAGAAGTACGGCATAAAGCCCGCCGGGCTTGGAGCGAGGGATACGCTCCGCCTTGAGGCCGGCTACACCCTCTACGGAAACGAGACCAAAGAATTCCAGCTCCTCAGCACCGATATCGACGAAGTTACGCCACTCCAGGCCAACCTTGACTTTGCCATCTTCTGGGACAAGGAGTTCGTAGGGAAGGACGCCCTCCTCAAGCAGAGGGAGCGCGGCCTGCCGAGTAAGATGATTCACTTCAAGATGGTCGACAAGGGAATCCCGAGGGAGGGCTACAAGGTCTACGCTGACGGCGAGCTCATAGGCGAGGTCACCAGCGGAACACTCTCGCCGCTCCTCGGCATAGGAATCGGCATAGCCTTCGTGAAGCCGGAGTACGCCAAGCCCGGCGTCAAGCTGGAGATAGAGATAAGGGGCAAGCCCAAGAAGGCCCTTACCGTTACCCCACCGTTCTATAACCCCAAGAAGTACGGAGCATTCAGGGAGGAGTAATTCCTCCCGTTTTGCCCTCTCCCTATTTTTAGTCTCTTCCCAATCACCCCAAAGGCTTATAGGTAATGGGGGCGTTACTTATGCTGTTCGACCCGAGACCGAAGAAGAGGATTGATGAGCTTTTTGACAGGAGAGAGGAATTCAAAGCACTGTCATCAACTAACGAACTCTAACACTCCTTCTTGGAATCGGGTGGGTTAATAAAAGCTCCCCTCCTCAGGGCCACGCTCAATGAAATTGAGAACGGAGTGTATATGGATGCCAGGAAGATGTACTTCGATTCTGGAGGCTGGATAACCGCGGATTCCTTAAGGAGAGAGCTTGAGAGGGCACCCAATTCCCTTCGAGGAGATTTTAAGCACATACCCCCCGAGGGAATGAAAAGCGTCAGGGGCGTGAAGATCAGCGGACTTGAGCTTCGGTTTGAGAAGCCGGTCCAAATCTCCGATGCCCTTAGGGCCCTAAATGACCTCGGTGCGGTTATCGGGAGGGTCCTAAGAGAGCGCGGATAAGATTTTTATTTATCCAGTTCTATCTCCGATCATGTCCAAAAAGCACGCCGTTCTTGCTGTGCTCCTCTGGTCAACGGTTGCTTCCGCCTTCAAGCTCTCGCTCCGCTACATGACGCCGTTGCAACTTCTCTTCTACGCCTCCCTGACCTCACTCATTGTATTCGGGATTATCTACTTCCGCGAGTTCTCGCCGAGGAAAGAAAACCTCCGCTCGGCTTACCTTGGCCTTCTAGTGGTTCTCTACTACACCGTCCTCTTCTCGGCCTACGGCCGCTTGCCAGCCCAGGAAGCACAGGCGCTCAACTACACCTGGCCCCTTATGCTCGTCCTTCTCTCAATCCCCCTGCTCGGGAAGAGACCTGGGAGGGGGGCAGTTTTTGGGCTGTTAATCGGCTTCCTCGGGGCATTGGTGGTGGCTACAAGGGGGAACCTAACCAGTTTGAACCTCTCCAATCCCGTCGGTGTTGCCCTTGGCATCGGGAGCGCGGTTATATGGGCCGCTTACTGGTTACTGAACCTGAGAGATAAGCGACCCCTCATTGAGAAGATGTTCTGGAACTTCCTCTTTGGGTTCGCTTATGTTTCAGTAATTCTCACGCTCTTAGGTGGGCTTGTTGTTCCACCCCTAGTGGGCGCCATCGGAGCAATCTACGTCGGCCTCTTCGAGATGGGTATTACCTACATCTTCTGGTATAAGGCTGTTGAGGGTGATATAGGTTTCGCCTCGAATTTAGCCTATCTAGTACCATTCCTGAGCCTTCTATTCATCTTCACCGTAGTTGGGGAGAGCATAGCGCCCGCGACCGTCGGGGGGCTTGTGTTGATAGTTATAGGTATAGTGATTGGGAAGGCTGGAAACTGACCTCCTCCTCGTCGTGAATGGCGAGGGTTCTGACAAATTAACCCTCCGCCATTGACGGGAAGGTTTACGGGCACTCATTCACCTACTCCCGTTGCCAGTTTCGGCTCAGCCCGAAGGCACGGTCTCATGCCCATTACCCCTACCGCAGAGCGGATTGGGATTATCGTTCCAAAGACCACTCGTGAGTTTCAAACTGCCATAACGGGCAGTCTTTCGAAGACGCTTAACAGCGTCAAACCACTCCAAGGAGGGAGTGGTAACTGAAACCCCCCACCTCATCGGGTTGTTTTTAAGTGGCCTCTTCGAGGCCTTAATAAAATACAAACAATTTAAAGGGTTTCCATCACTTATGGTTGTTTGATAGTTTATTGCACCCCCCACCCTAAAGGGCGAGGCTTTCAGAAGAAAAAGGTAAAGCTTTTAAACCTAATCCGCTTATTTACCGCGGCTGAGAGCGGTGGTAGTCTAGCCTGGTCTAGGACACCGGCCTTCCAAGCCGGTAACCCGGGTTCGAATCCCGGCCACCGCACCATTACAACCCTTTCTTCAAAAGCGCCGCTTTTGCTTTGTTCAAGCGTTTTTCGCATGGTGCAATCTGTTTCAAGAGGCACGTGGTGATGGAAAAAGGTACAGAAGGGCAAAGAAGAAATAGAAAGCTCACTTCAGCTTTTCAAGGATTATCGCGGGGCAGACCTTGGTGACGCCATCTATCCTACCGATCTTGTTGGAGATTATGTCTGAGAGATCTTCCCCGTCCTTGGCCCAAACCTCGGCCATTATCATGTGATCGCCACTCGTCAGGTACACCTTCCTCACGAACTCGAATTCCTTGAGCTTGCTCGCGACGTCAAATATCCTCTCAGGCAGGGTGTCAACCCCTGTCAGGCTGACGAGGTTGTAACCGAGCCTGGAGGGATCAACGACGGCGGTGTACTGCTTTATAACTCCTGCCTCTTCTAGGGCCTTCACGCGCTTCCTCACGGCCGTCTCACTTATGCCAAGGACCTTTGCTATCTCCGTGAACGGAGTGCGCGCGTCCTTGGTGAGCATGTCGATTATGATGCTGTCCCTTTCGTCAAGCATTTTCCTCACCTCTACTTCATCACATATATGTCGATTGGGTATATTAAGTTTTTGAACCTATCTGTTCCGAGATTAAACCTTGAGTGTCAGTTTGGCAACCGTCTCAACGTGTGGAGTGTGGGGGAACATGTCGATCCCGACAGCACTGTCTAGGGAATACTTCTCTGAGAGGTATTGGAGGTTCCCGGCTAAAGTCCGGGGGTTGCATGATACGTAGACAATGCTTTCAGGTTTGTCTTTTAAAATTTTCCTTATAAGTTTAGGGTGCAGACCCGAACGGGGCGGATCAAGCACTACCGTATCGTAAGTGGAGAGGTTCCCAACGTCCCTGTCCATCCCAACGCGGAAGACGGCATCAACGCCGTTCAACTCAACGTTCCTTTTTGCCATTTCAACCGCAAAGGGATTTACTTCGACTCCTTCGGTTTTCAAGCCGCGCTTCGCGAGGTAGACCCCGAAGGTACCGACACCGGAGTACAAATCGAGAACCTTCTCTCCATCAATGCGCTTTGAGACCTCCTCAAGGAGCATAATCGCAGCGTAGCTGTTAGTCTGGAAGAAGCTGTTTGGGTGGACTAGGTAGACGACGTCGTTGAGCTTTTCTTTTATGAACTCCGACTTCCAAGATTTCTCTATCTCACCGTAGGAGACATCGCTCTTCGTTCTGTTGACGCTCCAGTATATTGAGTCCGCGTAATCGAAGTAGGCTGGAAAATCCTCGGGCAGAGTCCCTTTGGAGGTAACGAGGTTGACCATAAGCTCCCCCGTGAACTTGCCCTCGCGCACAACAATATATCTTAAAAATCCCTCGTTCTTTTTTATCTCGTAGAGGCTCGGCCTGTGGTCTTCTATAAACTCTCTGAGGGATTTGAGAACCTTTTTGCTGATCCCCCCGAAAATGGGGCACTCGTCGATGTCAACCGCATCCCACCACATTCCCCGTCTCCTGAAGCCTGTCCCCTTTGCTGAAATGACGACATCAATCCTGTTCCTATGGCCGTAAATAACTGGAGATGGTCTGACTTTAACAGCTATCCCCAGAATATTTGAAAGTTTGGTCTCTTTGAATGCAATCTGACTCCCGTAGGGAATGTGCTGGAGGGCACAGCCGCCGCAGGTCCCGAAGTGTGGGCAACGAGGCTCTGTTCTCTCAGGTGATGGCTTGACAACCTCAAAATCAATCGCGATGAGCTTCCTCTTCTTTCTGCGCCATTTTATGACTTCAACAACGTCTCCTGGTGCTGTGAACGGGACGTAAACCTCTCTCCCCCCTGTCCTAAGAATTCCCATGCCGTCCCAGTCGAGTTCCTCGATGACTCCCTTCATGCTCGTCCGTGCGCTGGGGCGTTTATAAACCTGCCCTTGGGCGGGTGTCAAAAATGTCCTCGGAAGGTTTATTTAGTTTGAAGACGTATAAATAAGCGGTGCCGCGGGATGTTTGGAAGACGTAAAGATATAGTTTATAAAACCCTCGCGACCAAGAAGAGGGCGGTTGCTCTCCAGAGCTTGAGCGCTGAGCTTGAAACGCCAGCACCGGCGGTGTTTAAGACCGTTAAAGAACTCGAATCTGATGGCCTGGTCGAGGTCTTCTATGGTCATAAGAAGGCCGCCATAATGGTTCGCGCAAAGACCATTGGGGACTACCTCTAAGGCGCGTTTCTGTCCCGCTCTAATCACTTTTAACAAATGTTTTCAACAGGGAGGCGATGCTGTGATAGCTGTGGTTATTACTGGAAGGGGCGGTGCAGGGAAGACGACCATGGCCGCCAACCTAGCGACTTACTTCTCGGGTAATGGTTATCGGGCCCTGACCGTTGACGGTGACCTTTACCTTCCAAAGCTTGCCTTTCACTTTGGGATATATAATCCCCGCTATAACGTCCACACCCTTCTGAAGAATCCTCCTATGGGAACAATGGATGCCGTTTACCACGATCCAGGGACTGGGGTGGACATTCTGCCGGGCAGTTCAAGCATCTACGACGTTATCGATATAGACCAGAAGAGGTTGAGGAATATCGTGCGGGAGGTTCAGACACGCTACAACCTGACGATAATAGATTCCCCCGTTGGTATTCCGTTCGACACAGTCTCAACGTTTCACCTGGCCCAGTATCAGCTTATAGTCGTGGAGATAGAGAGAGGGCCGATACATTCCGTCCATAGGATGATAGAGAACGAAGTGGTGAAGCTCAAGGCCATCGGCGACTCTTACGACCTCCACGTGGGCGTCATAATAAACAAGGTTCATGAGGCAGCAGAGAGCATTGACGACATAGTGGACTTCCTTGAGTACAGTATAGAGGTTCCTGTAATCGGTGTAATACCCTTTGACCCCCGCGTTCCAGAAGCCACCAACTACGGAACCCCCGTTCTGCACTATGCTCCGTTCGCGAGGGCATCGCGCGCCCTTTCCAAGTCAGGCGGCCTGCTTGACAGGTGGATGTTTGGGGGAAAGAATAGGGAGAGCCTGTGGGAGAGGCTGAAGGGGGCGATTAATTCACTCGTTCATCGTGGTGGAACTCCGTCTCTCAAGAAGTTCTGAGACTTGGATGAGGGGTATAAAGTGATACCTCGCACTTATCCGGCTCCCTGCTCCTTCCTCGCGGTCAACAACAACGCTTATCGCCGTTATCTCTGCCCCAAGCTTTTCGAGAACCTCCGCGGCCCTTAGCACGCTTCCGCCGGTCGTGGTCACGTCTTCAACCAGGAGGATTCTCTCCCCGGGCTTCACCTCTCCCTCAATCTGACTCCCTGTCCCGTGCCCCTTTGGCTTTTTTCTGACTATGACAAGAGGTTTTCCGGTTTCGAGTGCTAGAGCAGTCGCTATCGGAACCGCGCCGAGTTCAGGACCGGCCACTCTATCAAATTCCACTCCGGCTTTATTGGCCTCTTCCGCTATAAGCTTCGCCATCAGTCTGAGTGCCCTCGGATTTGTGCTCAGCCTCTTGACGTTTATGTAGTAATCGCTCTCCTTTCCGGAGGTCAGAACGAAGCGCCCGAAGAGTATCGCCTCCTCGTCAAAAAACATCTTTACCAGCCTTTTCTTTGCATCCTCCATGGCAACACCCAGTTTCATTAAGGCGTGGATTTAAAAACCTGCTGGGGCAAGGCTTAAAAATACCACATAAAAGAGTTATCGGTGGTGCAATGTTAGAGGTAATGGGTCTGGCCGCCTACGTTATAGTAGTTATAGCCGTTGGAATTAAACTGTACGTTAAGACAGATGGGTGGATGACCAAGATAGACAGGGTGACCCCCTTCGTTAAAACTTCCACGGTAGTTAAGTACGGTTTCTTGGCGTTCATTCTCGCGCTCTTCCTCGAAGGAGTCCTCCTCTTTGTATTCCGCTCTGAGTCAACGACGGTCATGATGATAGCCCTCGTGATGGGCGTTGGCTTCATTGAGGAAGGGGCTAAGCTACTCTCCTACTTCTCCTCCAAGGGCAGTGATATGTATCGCTGGCACCTGACGGTAAAGGTCGCCCTGGCCTTCGCTGTAGTCGAGGCGATCCTCTACGGGCTGGCCCTTTTTTTCAGCGGCAACATCTTGGGTGCCCTCCTGAGGATCATAGTGGTGATGTTCCACGTGGCATTCACCACAATAGCCCTCGGTGATGTCATGAGGGGTGATCCGTTGCTTGGCTACCTGAAAGCCTCGGTGCTCCACAGCCTCTACGATGCCCCCGTTCTGCTGGCCATTGTTGGAGCACCCGTGCTAATCGTTGTCCTCATTTCGACCGTTGCCCTGATTTACACGTATTCGAGTGTTGACGACGCCTTTGGAAGGGCCTACAGCAGGGCACAGCACGAGCTGGAGAAAAGGAAGAGGGAAGCCCAGGAGTTCTGGAGGGAGAAGGGGGTTGGGACAGCTGGTTCGGATCTCACCTCCTTGCCTTGAACCTCTCTTGGAGTTCGTAGAGCTGAGCAACGCGCTCTATCGTGTCGGCCTCCTCTGGGCTTTTATCCTCTCTTAATGCCACGTAGCGTGGGAAGCGCAGTGCAAAGCCGCCCTTATACTTGGGACTCCTCTGTATCTCCTGGTATGTTACCTCTATGACCACCTTTGGTTCTATCTCGATGTATTTGCCCTCCTCTCTGATTATGAGCGGCTTCAGCCTCTTTGTGAACTCGGCCAGATCCTCATCCGTGAAACCGCTCCCGACCTTTCCAACCGGGATGAACTCTCCGCTGTGTGGGTCGAACGCCGCGACTAGGAACGAGCCGAGGAAGTGTGCCCGTCTTCCCTCGCCCCACTCTGCCCCGATTATGACGAGGTCGAGGTCCTCCATCGTCGGCTTGACCTTGAGCCACTTCTTACCGCGGTTGCCCGGCTCGTACACCGAATCGAGGCGTTTTGCCATGACGCCCTCGTGCCCCAGCTCCAGTGCCTTTTCGTAGAACTTCTGGGCCTCCTCGGCGTTGTCAGTCACCAGCTGAACGGCGAGTTTTACCCTCTCGCCCTCCTTAACCGTCTCTTCGAGCTTTTTCCTCCTTTCTGAAAATGGCAGGTTGATGAGTGCCTCGTCGTCGACATACATTATGTCAAAGAGGTTCAGCTCCAGCGGGATTTTTTCTATCATCTCTTTTATGTTGTACTTTCTCCTGAACCTTCTCAGGACGTACTGGAAGGGCCTCGGCCTTCCTCCCTCACCAACTGCAACGAGTTCGCCCTCCACAATGGTTTTCTCAGCTTTTAGACTTCCCTTTATCGCCTCAACAACGTCCGGGATGGACTTGGTAACGTTCTCCAGCCTGCGGGAGTATATCGCAATCTCCCCGCCGTTCCTGTGAACCTGTACACGGGCACCGTCGTACTTTATCTCAAAGGCGGCTTTTCCACCCATCTCGGTCAAGGCTTCCTTCACGCTGGCCGCGTTCTGAGCCAGCATCGGTCTTATGGGCTTCCCAGTCTGGACTCTAACGGCAGAGAGGCCCTTATCACCCTCGAGCCTTGCCACCTCCGCGACGTATCCAAAATCACTTGTGAGCATGTAGACCCTCTCAACCAGCTCGGCCCTTACTTTGAATGCTTCCGCTATGGCATCGCGGAGGATGCCCTCAGCAACGCCTGTTCTCATAGTCCCGAGGACGGTTCTGGCTATATACTTCCCCTCCTCCGGCCGGGCGTCCATGAATATGTTTGCTAGGTGCTTCATCTTTCTGTCCTGGCTTTTCTCGCCGCTTGCTTCCGCCACTTTTACAAACGCATCATAAACCCTCTTTATGGTGAGCGGCTGGCTGAAAAAGCTCCTCTGCTTCCTCCTCTTCAAAGCCAGCGCGATGCTCTCGCCGAGGTCGCCGGTGTCTTTGACGGAGTTTTCTATCTCGTTTTCGGAAATCCCGGTGGCCATTGAGACGGCCTTAATGAGGAGTTTTTCCCCAACTCCAAGCTCTCTCTCATCCCAGTCTGGGAAAACCTTTCCGAGGATGAGGTAGGGAATTATTTCGAGAAGCTCATCGGGAGTCTTCTTCAGAAAATCGGCAACGAACCTAGTCTTCAGTGTCTTCAGCGTGGTTTTTTCAAGCCTTCTGTATAAATCGGCAAGCTCCGCGTACTTCATGTCACCCATTCTCACCACCGGGGAGAATACGGCGAGGGGGATAAAAGGTTAGCCCACCCACCTTCCAACCTTAGGCCTTTCATCGTAGATTTCGGTCACGTCGTAGGGCAGGTTGAGGTCAGCGAGCAGGTTTTTGGCATTTTTAAGCTCTCTCTCTTTAACCAGTGCGAAGAGGCCCCTGCCGAGCATTATCATCGAGGAGGGGTTCGAGAGGACTCTGTCCAGCTCCCGGGCCAACTCTAGGAGTTCATCGTTGAGAAGGCCAGTCTTTTCGGCGAATTCCCTGGCGAGGGCCATCATTAGCCTGGGCCTCGGTTCCCTGAGGAGCTTCTCAAGGGCTATCCTTCCCTCGGTCTCAATAGCTTTGACAATATCGCCATCTAGCACCTCTCTGGTAGAAAGCCTCCCGAGGGGGACAACGAGAACCCTGTAGTCCTCGAAGAAAAGGTTGTCAACGACGCCTATTCCCGGCCCACCGGCCTTAACTCGAACCTCTATCCCACCGGCAAGCTGTGCAATGACGTCTCCAAGGCCGCCCCTGTTGATTACTTCATGTTTGTGGGCTGTCTGTGCTGCCTTCAGCCACGTCCCGCCGAAGGCGTAGCCCAGCGATAGGGCCGTTCCGAGTGCTCCTCCTGCGCTGTTGCCGAAGCCGTAGCCGTTGGGGAAGTCAAAGTACTGCCAGATTTCGACCTCGCCCGTGAAGTCCTTCGGGATGAGTTCGTCAGCAACGGAGTAGGTTATGGTCGCGTTCTCCCTCTTCACAGGCTCGCCGTTGAAGGCAACATGCACGTGTCTCTCAAGCGTTCCAGTCTCGATGCTCGTGAGGACAGTGGTTCCCTTCGAGAGGTTCACGCCGGTTCCAAGGGAGCCTGCCCTGAGTGGGTCGTCGCTAAAGTGTGGAACGAAGAACGCGGTAATGTGAGCGGGAATGAACGCCCTGACGAGCATATCCTCACCTCCAAATGGAGTGAAGTGGGGAGCTTTTAAAACCTTTTAAGGTTTCCAGAAAGCGTGGAAATAGGAAATGGGAAGAGAGACTCACAAGAGAAAGACTCACTCTTCCACCATGTATATAGGCACTTTGCCGTGAGGGATGCCGTGCTTGTTTCCGTACCACTCACTCAGCGCGTACCAGGCAGCTATTAGGAGCACAAAACCCGTTGGCAGAAGGATGACCCAGCTGTGGATGCCAACTCCGAAGAGCAGGTAGAGGATTATTCCGACGCTCGATGCCGTCACCGCGTAAGGGCACCTGAGTGTCAACGTGATCAATGTGGTCTGAACCGCTGAACATCGAACTCATAATCGTTGTGTCACTTATCGGAGAACAGTGGTCACCGAAGATTCCTCCAGCGAAGACCGCACCGATGCTCGCGAAGACCTCCGGTCCGACATATCCTGTAACTCCGTAGGCAAGGGGTATGGCTATGGGCAGCATTATGCTAAAGGTTCCCCAGCTGGTTCCAGTTGTGAACGAAATGAACATTGCAATGAGGAACACTATCAGCGGCACCCAACTACCGCTCACTCCGGCTCCCTTAGCGAGGTTAACTATGTAGGGCGCGGTTCCGACTGCATCGGTGGCGCTCTTAATGCTCCAGGCCAGGAGCAGGATGGTGTTGGCTATGACCATCTGCTTCATGCCGCGGACTATAGCGTCCTCGGCCTCCTCAATGGTCATCTTCTTCATCGCCAGAACGAGTGTAAAGGCAACGACCACCATGGCGAAGCTTCCCCAGAGTAGAGCTAGGGCCGAGTCGGAGTTTCCGAGAACCTCCATCATGCCTCCCTTTGCATAGGCCTCGCTTCCGCCGCCCGTGTACCACATGCCGTAGAGGGTGACGAATATAAGCGTTAATATCGGCCATATGAAGATATGGACGCTTCCCTCCTCCTTGGGCATTCCGAGATCGACCTCCGTCGTCATGAGTGGCTTGGCATCGTCTCGGAGAACCTTGCCGGTTGTCCTCGTGCGGTACTCGGCATGGAGCATCTGGCCGTAGTGCCTGTGAAAGTATGCAACGAGGAAGACCAGTATTATTGCCAGAATCGAGTAAAACCTGTAGGGAACACTGTGCATCCATGCAACGTAGGCACCGTAATCAACATTGAGTCCCTTGAATGCATCTCCGATGAGACCAACCTCGTAGCCTATCCAGGTCGAGACTACCGCCAGTCCTGCGACAGGAGCCGCTGTGGAGTCATCGATGTAAGCGAGCATCTCGCGGGAAACCCTTGTCCTGTCGGTTATTGGCCTCATGGTGTTTCCTACTATAATGGTGTTGGTGTAGTCGTCGAAGAAGATGAGCACGCCGAGCAGCCAGCCCATAACTGCCGCGCCCCTGCTCGTGCGGACTTTCTCGGCGAGTGCTCTCCCGATGGCGAAGGCTCCCCCTGACTTGTAGATGAGACCAACACCGGCCCCGATCAGGAAGTCAAAGAGGAGTATCTTGACGTTCCAGTCGTCGATGGCATTCTTAACTATCCACCCGATGGTCTGCGTCGTTCCAGTCACAGGGTTCCATCCTGCTACCATTACTCCACCAATCCAGACCCCGGAGAAAAGGGCCAGTATAACCCTCTTCGTCCAAATCGCTAGGATAATTGCCACCAATGGCGGCAACAGAGACAACACACCAAAGTCAGACACACTTTCACCTCCAAGGGGGTTTCATCCCAATACCAATCGGCTGGATATAAGTTTTTCTGGAATACTTTTGGCATTTTGTCAGTTCTTCGAAAATATTGCCGCTCTGCTCCGTATTTTGCTGACCCTAATTTTACTCTGTAGTGTATAGTTATATCCTACTATATTAATAGATACTCTTAAGTATATTACTGCTCACTCCGGCCATAAAAACCTCTCTCAGAAAAACTTCAGGCAGATCCGATTTGGCTTAAAAGCGCTGGGGGCTTTTCTCTCATGCGGGAGGGTAATTGAAATATGAAGGAAAATTCATGGAAGAGAACCGATGAGCTCTCTAAGCTTCATGAAGTCCTTCCTGAGCTCCTTCTTTATCTGTGGACGGTAGAGGGCTGCCGCCGGGTGGTAGCTCGGCATTATAACTATCTTTCCGAAGAGAGTGTGCGCCTCGAAGGTCTTTCCGTGTACCTTGCTTATCGGCTCAGGTTCAAAGCCGAACTTCTTGAGGATGTAACCCATCGAGTGCCTTCCGAGGGGGACTATAACCTTTGGGCGGATTATGTCTATCTGTATGTCAAGGTAGGGTGAGCAGGCTTTTATCTCCTCCTCCGTGGGGTCGCGGTTCTCAGGTGGCCTGCACTTGACGATGTTGGTTATGTAAACGTCCCCCCTGTTCAATCCAACCTCGGAGAGGAGTTCGTCGAGCACCTTTCCTGCCCTGCCGACAAAGGGAAGACTTTTCTGGTCTTCCCAGTATCCAGGCGCCTCACCAACGAACATGACCTTCGCATTGTAGCTCCCGGCCCCAGGAACGGCGTTCGTCCTGAGCTGACCAAGCGGGCACTTTTGGCAGGTTCTGATTTTTTCCTCGAGTTTTCGCATAAGCTCTTCCTTTCCCATTTCCATCACGCGAGGGTTTTCTGGTTGAGGTATGCCCCGAGGAACTCTACCCAAGCCGTGTAGTAGCCCTTCTCGTAATCATCGCGGAACTCATGTTCGAGAATCGTCTTCTGAAAGTGTTCACGCAGTTTCCCTGCTTTTTCTCGGTTTCCCCCGTTTATTAACTGGACTATGAGTGCGTCTGGGTCATTGTCTTTTATAGCGCTGATGAAACCGTTGACTGCCCTTGAGTAACCTTTACCCCACTCGTCGTTCCCAGCCATGGTTTGGAGCTTCTCGGCGTGAGCCTTCGCCCTGCTGAAGTCCCTCTTGAGGAGGGCACGCAGGAACATCTCCATCCTCATCTCTCTGGCGGGCATCTAATCACCGAGATTAGAATCTCACGGGTACTTTTAAACACTAACCTTTGGGATTCCCCAATTTTGTCCCATACCTATGAATCAAAACCTTCATATTTACGCAAAAGCTTTTATACCCTACGATTGGATACTCCCCTAGGAAAGCCTGAATTAAACCGGGGTGAACCCCATGGCTGAGAGTGTTGGTGAAATTCCGAGTGGCGAAAAGGAGTTTAAGGCCTCAACCAGGAGGATTAGGGATATAGTTGAGTTTCCTGAGATAAGCGAAGATGAGTTTTACGCTGAACTCAAAAAGGCGAGCAGGGCCTACGGGGGCTCTCTTCCCCACAGGACCTACTCCCTCTGTCCCGAGACGAGGCGCGTTGTTCCGGCCCTTGTTTGGGAGAAGGATGGGAAGGTCTGGATAACCAAGAAGTGCCCCGAGGGCATGATAACCGACCTCTACTACGAGGATGTGGATGTGTACTACTGTTTCTCCAAGTGGCGCTGGGAAGAGAAGGAGCTCTACAGTGCCAACGTCGAGAACAGCGGCGTTAACTGCCCCCTCGACTGTGGAATGTGCTCGAGGCACCGCTCTCACACTAATCTGCTCAACATTGTCCTCACCAACCGTTGCAACCTGAGCTGCTGGTATTGCTTCTTCTACGCCAAGGAGGGTCAGCCCATCTACGAGCCAACCCTTGAGCAGATAAGGCAGATGCTCCGCAACGCCAAGAAGCAGTACCCTATAGGAGCCAACGCGGTTCAGCTCACCGGCGGCGAACCGACGCTTAGGGAGGACCTCATTGAGATCATTAGGATGGCCCATGAGGAGGGCTATGATCACGTCCAGCTCAATACCGACGGTATAAAGCTCGCCTTTGATCCCGATCTTGTGGAGAGGATACGCGAGGCCGGAACCAACACCCTTTACATGAGTTACGACGGGATGACGCCTCAGACCAATTGGAAGAACCACTGGGAAGTCCCGCTCATCTTTGAGAACGTGAGGAAGGCGGGGGGACCGGGTATAGTGCTCGTACCAACGACTATAAGGAACGTTAACGACCATGAGCTGGGCGCGATAATCAACTTCAGCCTCAATCACCTAGACATCGTTCGCGGTGTGAACTTCCAGCCGATTTCTCAAGTTGGTAGGGTTCCGAAGAGGGAGCGCCAGAGGTTCAGGATAACCATAGCAGGGGCCATAAAGCGTATTGAGGAGCAGACCAACAGTGTCATAATCAAAGAGGACTGGTACCCCATTCCAATAGCGGGTCATATAGCACGCTTTTTCCAGGCCTTCACTGGAAGCAAATACTACATGACAAGTCACTTTGCCTGTGGGGCCGCTACGTACGTATTCCTCGACCGCGAGCACAAGCGTGTTGTCCCCATAAACCGGTTCCTCGACGTCGAGGGGTTTGTTGGATACCTTGAGGAAAAGGCTGAGGAGATAGAGCAGTGGAAGACCATAGGCAAGCTCAAGAAGCTCAAGCTCGGTGCTGAGATATTCATGAAGTTCCGCTCGTTCTACGACGACAAGTACGCCCCGAAGGGCCTCAAGGTACTCGACCTCATAAAGAACGCCTTCATGCACGGCAACTACGACGCCCTCGGCAAGTTCCACGAGAATGCTCTCTTCCTCGGAATGATGCACTTCATGGACGAGTACAACTACGACGTTGAGAGAGTAGAGCGCTGCGTCATCCACTACGCGATGCCGGACGGAAGGGTCGTCCCGTTCTGTACCTTCAATGTGATTCCAGAACTTTACAGAGACAAGGTGCAGGCCCAGTACAGCTACACGTGGGAGGAATGGAAGGCCCTCCATCCAGACTGGGACTACAAGAAGGACAAGTACTTCAGGACGAAAGAGTTCACCGAGAAGATGAGGAACAGCGAGGTTTATAGGAAGACCTACATCGACATAGAGGACTACTTTGGAACGATAAAGACGAAGGCCTGAGGTGGTGAAGATGAGCGTCAAGCCCGATAAAGAACTCGTGAGGCTCGACCTCAAGTTCGGGAACATAGACTGGGAGAGGGCCACGATAAAGCAGTACGAACTTGAGAAAGAGCTCGCTATCTGGAGGATATTCCTCAACGGCTACACCAAGAAGGGCTTCGTTGTCTTTGACGAGGGGCTTATAACTAAGGAGAAAATCCTCGAAGCCTTAGCTGAACTTCAGCCGGAGATAACGGCCATAAAGCGCCTTACCGTTGGAGAACTCGTCGAGAGCAGCATGAGCTGGAACAACATACTAAAGGGTGCAAGGGCAGGCTAAACAAGCTCCACCCTCACTTTTCCTCTGTTCTCAGGTTTTTCAAGCTCGAAGCTCACTACCCCACCGAAAGAGCTGAGGTCGAGGACGTTTTTGCCGGCCCTTAGTCTGAAGGTCTCGCTGTTGGCCTCCCCGGCGGGAAGCGAGAGGTCGTACTCATGAACCGTCAGTCCGTTGTTTTTACTGAGGTAGAAGACCGCCCTCGACTCGCGGTAGCCGTCGAGCGGAAAGCCACCGAAGGTTCTCGTTCCTGGGAGGGCGAGCGGGATGGAGAAGCCCACCGCCGGCGGTTCCTCCTGAATGATCTTTTCGTCGAGGATGATGATATCCCTGTTGCTTGTATCAAAGGGCGTCGCCTCGGTCGCGCCGGTGTTTGGAGCGCTGTTCGTCGCTATCAGGAGTTTTCCGTCCATCTTCTCAATACTCGTCACCCTTGCGCCGAGGGTTCCCACTATTTTGACCATGGGTGGAGTGATGTAAACGAGGACACTTGGGCCGATTACCGTGTTTGTGCCTGCCCATCCAATTCCGGGGGCATCTGACTCTGGTCTGTAGACGGCGTCATGGTGCGCGTTGTACGCCGTCAGAATGCCCCCGCCGACATTGAGCGCGTTCACCCTGAAGGGCGCGTAGAACGTGTGAAAGTCGAAGAGCCTGTAGAAGTGAAAGTCCTCCCCCATGTAGGGGTTTCCGGTGATTACGCCGCCGCGGACGAAGGCGAAGACCCTGTTGTAGGCGGAGGCCATCGCCCCTAAATCTGGCTTCAGGTAGGGTCTTCCGTCGACGCTCCCGCCGGGTTTAAACTTCTCCCACCGTCCGCTTATGAGGTCCAGCGCTCTAAACTCCCTCAGCCCCTCGGTGAAATTGTTTCCGATTCCAAAGAACGCCGTATCGTGTACCAAGGTCCCCTTTGGAGTTGGCTCGTGAATCAACGCTTCTGCCTTTCCAGTTCCCCTGTCAAGGGAGTAGACGCCAAGGTTTGCGTGGCCGTCCTCCCTTGCGAGCAGGAGCCTGTCGCCGTAGGGGTCGTAGATAATATCGCTCACCTCGCCGGCCCAGCCGGTCTCGTGGTGGATTGAGTCCTTCCAGAGGAGCTTTACGGAGCCTTCCTCCGTGTCGTAGACGTGCACGTGGGAGTACTTGTTGTTAAAAAGAATTCTCCGGTCTTCCCTGTAAACCGCCGGGGCGTGAACCCAGCCGCCGAAGTAGATGAACTCGTCGACGGCAGAGACTGCGTTGTAGGTGTCGCCGCCGCTCGTTGGAGCCTCCCCGAGAAGCGTGAAGTCGTAGGTCTTCTCTTCACCGGATTTTACGTCGATAAAGTGTGCATCGGCCTCGAAAGCGACCGTGAAGTAGAGTGTCCCGTTGTGGTATCTAAGCCCGAATATTCCTCCGCTGCCCCACTCTGGGCTGTAGCGTGGGGGAAATCTATAATCCTTGAGGAGCATGATACCACCATCAGTCCTATGCTTTCTTATCTTATTGCCCTTTCGGGGTTCCACAGGACAAAAAACATCCATTAGCTATTCGCTCTTACTTTTCCTCCGCCGTCTGTCCCCCTCAAAGTCCTCGAGCAGACACTCGCTCGTCCTGAGCCTGTCTCTGGAGTCGAGGAAGAGCGTGAAGTCCCTTTTGGCAAGCCTGTCCTCCACAGGGGCATGCTCGACGAGAAAGGCTATTACCTCCGCTGTACTATAGGGAACCTTTATATCAAGAGCGTCGGCTTTTCTGAAGAGCCGCTCAGGGATGATGAAAATGTCCTCTCCTTTTCTCACGTTGATGTTTATCTTTGAGTTAATTTGCTCCCAGAGGAGGAGCGTGTTTCTTGCCTTCTCTATCTTTTCAAGCGCCCTACGCTCAAGAATGCTCACGTTGGCCCGGCTTGTACCGAGCATCTCAGCTATCTCGCTCTGCTTCAGCCCCTTCGCTCGAAGCATGAGGATTTTAATCTGGTGCTCGGTGAGAAAGCTCTTCCTCATTTTAAACACCTAAATTTAACATGTTTAAAAGGTTAAAAGTTTTTCTTGGAACTTCCCAAAACGTCGGGGTCCATTAGAAGGGAGAGAATTCGCGACGATGTGGCTCAAAGAACTGTCCTGCAGAGTGTTCACATAATGTTGATAGAATTCTGGTGGTCCCGCGGCCCGGATTTGAACCGGGGACCTGCGGATCTACAGTCCGCCGCCGCTCCCAGGCTAGGCTACCGCGGGACCGTGCCCGTTCCATAGTGCCCGGGGTAGGTTTATAAATTTTTCTCTCGACTCAACGCGGGTGGTGGCATGAGGATATACGAGCCCGTCAACCTTGCCATGCCCCTTGCGAGAAAGCTTGGGGATATCATAAAAGGGAGCGGAAGCGTCCCCGATGGTGAGACAGTGAGGGAAATCCTGCGGGAGTTCGGGATGGAGGAGGTCTGTCTCGGCCGGCGCATCACCGTTTTCAGAAACAAAGATGTTATAACCCTAATTATCCCCGGCGATGGAGTTTTAATGGTTGATGTCCTCCCGGCGAGCGGGGAGCTGGGTGATGCCTTGGAGGTAATTGCCTATCACGACAGAAAGCTCAATGCCTTTGTAGTGGAGATAGTCCCAGCTAACGACCTCGAATACGAAGGCAACATTGGGATTGAGCCTGTTATAATCGATGCCGAAACCCTTGAACTCGAAAGTAATCCCGTCCTTGGTCACTTTGAGGAAGATGATGAGGGTCCCTTTCTTGTAATCGACGTGGAAACCTACGAACACTGGAAGGGGGGCGGGAAGGTCAATACCTGCCCGATCTGCGGTGGCAAACTCGTTTGGAACGGGGAAGAGGCATACTGCAGGGACTGTGGTTACAGGATAAAGGTGGTGGGAGAATGAGCCGCATTGCCAAAGTCCAGCTGGTGAAGTACTCACACCTGGCCCACGAGCGTGGTCTAACGGCCGCCTTTGGCGGAAACCTCAGTGTGAAGAATGAGAACCTAATCTTCATCAAGGCTACCGGAGCGGTAATGGACGACCTCTTGGAGGGAGGGGTTGCTGTAATCGACATGGATGGAAGACAGCTCTCCGGCGTGAGGCCCTCCTCGGAGTACAGGCTTCACCTGGCCATCTACAAAAGAAGGCCCGATGTGGGGGCGATAGCGCACCTCCATCCGTCCTACTCTATAGTTGCGGCCACACTGCTCGAGGAAAGGGGGAGCCTTCCGATAGTAACGCCCGAGGCTGAGCTTTACCTGAGAGAGATCCCGATAGCGCCTTTCCGGCCTGCAGGAAGCGAGGAACTTGCCGAAGTAACTGCAGACGTCCTTGGAGGATACGATGCTGTTTTGATGGCCAGGCATGGTATCGTGACCGTGGGGAGGAGCCTCAGGGAAGCGTTCTACAAGGCGGAGCTGGTCGAGGAGAGTGCAAAGCTTTGGTATATGATGAGAAGCGGTAACGCAGGAAATGAGCGGAAAAACCAAATGCTCACTTAACCTGCTCGAGGGCGCCTAGAACCTCCCAGATTATAGTTCTTGTGTGCATCGGCATGTTGGGGTCTTCGCTGACCTCCTCAAGGATGGCTATCGCATCGGCGGCCCTAACTGCCAGCTCCTTGCTCTCATCGAGGAGAACCTCTATAGCCTGCTCGGCGGCACGCCTAATGTTCCGTGGAACAACGGTGTCCTGAACGACCTGATCCTTGAGAACCTGTACGATTTGCTCGATGAGCTCGCTCATTTCATCACCCCCTTTTCTAAAGAATTGTTACTAAAATCCCCCCGGCTTATCTTAAGTCCTCCTAACTAAAAAACTTTTCGGTCAACATCGAAACCTCTGGAAAGCTCCTAAGGGAATGAGGTTATCAGGGTGACAACATATTAATAGAAAATGATATAAACGCGAACATTAAAGCACTGGTCAATGGTATGATATCAAA
>NZ_JALVUC010000003.1:66326-150997 GCF_027023865.1 Thermococcus sp.
ACTTTTCGGTCAACATCGAAACCTCTGGAAAGCTCCTAAGGGAATGAGGTTATCAGGGTGACAACATATTAATAGAAAATGATATAAACGCGAACATTAAAGCACTGGTCAATGGTATGATATCAAATTGCAGGCGTTGTGGTGTCGGTTTTGATATTTGCCGTTGCCGCCAGCGGCTGTATAACTACCGGCACTCCCAAGGAAAAGGTTCTCGTGGTGGGAACCAGCGCCGATTTCCCTCCATTTGAATATAAAAACCCAAAGACTGGGAACATAACCGGCTTTGACATGGACCTGATAAAAATGGTGGCCAAGAAAATCGGGTACGATAAGGTCGAGATAAAAGACATGAGCTTTGACTCCCTGATCCCAGCCCTTCAGACTGGCAAGGTCGACGTCGTGATAGCGGGGATGACGATAACGCCCAAACGCGAGCAGGTTGTTGACTTCAGCATCCCATACTGGAAAGCTGACCAGGCGGTCGTGGTGCGGAAGGGCTCAGGTATAAAAATCAGCTCCCCGGAGGATTTGAAGGGGAAGACCATAGGCGTTGAGACCGGCACCACGGGGGCACTGTACGTCAAAGACAAGCTGGGAAACAGCGTCACTATGAAGGAGTACAGCACATACGTTGCCGCGCTGCAGGCCCTCCTAAACGGGCAGGTTAATGTACTCGTGATTGACTCCCCGGTTGCCAATATGTTCATACACAAGTACCCGTCCCTTGAAATTGCCTACGTGATCCAGACGAACGAGCACTACGGCATAGCCGTTAGGAAGGGCAACAAGGAGCTCCTGAACAAGATAAACAGTGCCCTTAAGGAGATAATGAACTCACCGGAATGGAACAAACTCGTGGCCAAGTACTTCGGTGGGTGACCCTTTTCTCACCATTTTTAAAATCGGGGGTGTAGGCTTTGATATCCGCAACCAGCGTTCCGTGGAACATTGCAGTGGATATGCTGCTAAAAGGCGCCAAGATGACCATCGAGCTCTCAGTGCTCTCCATACTTCTGGGCCTGATCATCGGGCTTCCGGTTGCCCTCATGGAGACGTACGGGAACAAGACGCTGAGGTACATCGCGATGGTCTACGAGGGCACGCTGAGGGGGATTCCCCTGCTGGCCATCTACTTCATCATATTCTTCTCGATGCCGCTGCTCGTTGGGGTGGGACTCCCCGCCTTCTGGGCCGCTGTTGTTGGGCTCGGCATAAGGTCCTCGGCCTACCAGTCCCAGATCTTCAGGAGCGGCATCCAAGCGGTCGGTGGGGGGCAGATAGAGGCGGCTTTATCCCTAGGAATGTCCAGGATGCAGATGATAAGGTACGTGGTACTCCCGCAGGCCCTCAGAATGGCGATACCGGCGTGGATGAACGAATACATTATCGTCCTCAAGGACACCTCGATAGCACTGGCCATAGGGATAGTGGAGCTAACGAGGCAGGCAACCTACCTCGTCTCGATAACGGCCGAGCCCTTCAAATACTACGGAATAGCGGCGCTCTTCTATCTCGCGATGGTTCTGCCGCTCACGTACCTGGCCGGACACGTGGGGCGGAAATATGGAATAAAGGGCACGGGAGGTGCCGCGAATGTCAGAATCTAACAATGTTCTGGTGATCCGGAACCTCACGAAGAAGTTCGGGGAAAAGCCCGTCCTGAGGGGGGTCTCCTTCAACGTGGAGAGGGGAGAGACCAAGGTGATAATCGGCCCCAGCGGCGCGGGCAAGAGCACCCTTCTGCGTTGCATCAACAGACTCGTGGAGCCCAACTCGGGGGAGATAATCTTCAACGGCGTCAACATTCTGTCGGGGGAGGTGGATATACGGAAGATCCGGGCGAGAATAGGCTTCGTCTTCCAGCACTTCAACCTCTTCAAGCACCTGACGGCCCTTGAGAACGTCAAGATAGGCCTCAAGGTGATAAGGGGGCTGGACAATACAGAGGCCGAGGACAAGGCAAGAAAAGCCCTCAAAGCCGTCCACCTCGAGGACGACGCCTACGACAAGTACCCCGCGGAGCTCAGCGGCGGCCAGCAGCAGCGCGTTGCAATAGCGAGGGCCCTTGCAATGGAGCCGGAGATCATCCTCTTCGACGAGCCAACCTCGGCCCTCGACCCGCAGCTGGCCGGGGAGGTTCTGGACGTCATGAGGGATCTGGCGAAGAGAAAGGTCACGATGCTCGTAGTCACCCACGAGATAGGCTTCGCCCTCAACGCGGCCGATGAAGTCCTCTTCTTCTACGATGGGGTCATCTGGGAGAAGGGGCGGCCCAAGGAGCTGCTCTATCACCCGCAGAAGCAGGAAACAAGGGAATTCCTAAGGAGGATAGCCGACCTCTCCATGTTCGGGGGGGAATGAGATGGGCTACGCAGGGTTGATAGCACACCACCTCCTGGGGGGTCTGGGGGTAACCCTCGAGCTCACCGTTGTGGGCTTCATCGGCGGCTTTGCCTTCGGGTTCCTTCTCGCTGTCGGGCGAACCTACGGGGGCCGGCTCTCAAGGCTGCTCTCAACCGCTTACATAGAGCTGATAAGGGGAACCCCAATGCTCCTCCAGCTCTACATAATAGGTTTTGGCCTCCCCCTCTTCATAAGGAGGTACCACCCGAGCTTCGTTATGAGCCCCCTACTCGCGGCCTCCCTGGGGATGGTGCTCAACAGCGCCGCCTATCAGGCCGAGTACATCAGGGGCGCGTTCAACTCGATAGACTACGGGCAGATTGAAGCGGCGCTCTCGCTCGGGATGTCAAAATGGAAGATAATCCGCCACGTCACGTTCCCCCAGGCCTTCAGGATAATGCTGCCGAGCTGGACGAACGAGATGGTCTACCTGCTGAAGTACTCCTCGCTGGCGATGCTCCTGGCAGTCCCGGAGCTCATGTACAAGGCCAGCGTGGTCGCCTCAGAGACGTTCCTATACGCCCAGATATACCTCCTCGTTGCCGGCATCTACCTGGTCTTCGCGACGCTGATAATCCAGGCGATGAGGAGGGTAGAGCTGCGGCTCCACATACCGGGCGTTACGACGATAAAGCGCTGAGATCCCGGAGGTCTAGAACTCCACCCCCTGCCTCGCCAGGGTCCCCCTCTGGTAGGGGTGCTTTATTTCTTTCATCTCCGTCACGTAGTCTGCGAGCTCAAAGAGCTCCTCCGGGCAGTAGCGGCCGGTGAGGACGAGCTCCGTGTTCTCAGCTTTGTTTTCAATGAGCCCCTTTACCTCCTCGACGCCCAGCATCTTGAAGCCGAGGGCGACGCATATTTCATCGAGGATCACCAGGTCCCACTCGCCGCTCGAAACGACCTCCCTGGCGCGTTCTAAAGCCTTCCTGGCGGCCTCTATGTCGTCCGGTTCGGGCTTTCCGTGGACGAACTTCGGCAGGCCGAAGGACTCTATAAAAGCTCCGCACTCCCTTATCTTCTTCTGCTCGCCGTAGACGTCGGGGGCTTTCATGAACTGTATGATTATCACCCTCCCGCCGGAGCCGAGCATCCTGACGGCTAATCCAAAGGCGGCGGTCGTCTTTCCCTTCCCGTTGCCGGTGTAGACGTGCACAAGACCGAGTTTATCCTTCCATGACATGGGTTCCACCGGATGGATATAATCGCCGGGGTTTTTAGGGGTTTGTATATTCCAGACTTCAAGAAGCCAAACTTTAAAAACCGTATGAGTGGTAAAATAGTTAGATATTTTAACCGATGGGGATGTCTAATGGACAAGTTAAATGACAAAGTGCCACGAAGTTTCATAAAGTTACCTCTAAGACAGAGATATACCTCCCAAGATGATACACTAAATGAGTTTTTCATTCCCGTTATTGCTAACTCAAAATATTATTACCGTGCGAGTGGATATTTCTCCTCCTCAATTCTTGCCGCTGCCGCGAGAGGACTCGTTCACTTCATAAAAAAGGGAGAGAAAATGTACCTAATAACAGGGGTCTTATTGTCACAAAAAGACGTTGAAGCCATTAATAACGGATTAGCAACTCCACCTGAAATTATCGAGCAAAAGCTCCTAAAAGAACTTGAGGAAACAGATTTCGAAGATGTGATCATAAAAAGGCGACTAGAAGTCCTGGCATGGCTAGTCTCGCAGGGAAAATTGGAAATCAAACTAGCTATACCCTTTGAAAATGACAAAATAAAATCTTCTCCAACAGGAGAAGCAATCTGGCATAGCAAATTCGCAATTTTCGAAGATTTTTACGGCAATAAATTGCATATAGAGGGTTCAATAAACGAGACTGCAAAAGGATGGATTGACAACGCAGAATCATTCTCGGTTCATAGAAGTTGGATAGAGGGCGAGAGAGGGTACATACTATCAGCAGAGGAGGAGTTTTGGGCAACATGGAATAATATCAATCCAAAGGTGCGTACTTACACAATCCCCGATGCAGTGAAACAAAAACTGGTGAGAATTGCCCCCAAAGATATCAAGGAGATCGTGGATCCAGAGGAAGTTCTGAGAAAAAGAAGCTCTTCGAAGAAACTTATTAAACTCTGGCCTCACCAAGAAGAGGCCATCCAGGCGTGGTATAATAATGGAAGAAAAGGAATTCTATCCATGGCTACCGGAAGTGGAAAGACTCTAGCGGCATTGTTTGCCATCAAGAGATTACCCAAAGATGCGTTTGTGATATTACTAGTCCCCTCAAAAGAGCTTGTAACACAGTGGATAAAGGAAATCAAAAGAGTTTTCCCAGAATCACCGATAATAATTTGCTCAAGCCAAAATCCGGGCTGGAAAAGTACCCTAAAGGAGTTCATATTGGCATACCAACAGAAAAGAAATAAAAAATTCATAATATCAACAATTCGTTCTGCAAGCTCGGATACATTTATAGAGATTATCAATCAAAAACTTGGAGAAAAATACGTTCTTATAGCGGACGAAGTTCACAGGCTTGGGGCTAAAAAAAGTAGGAGAATCATGAAAGATCTCGAACCAGCATTAGGACGACTGGGATTAAGTGCTACGCCCACAAGAATCTGGGATGATGTTGGAACTGACATGATCATGAAATATTTTGGGGGTATAATCTATGAATACTCATTAAGAGATGCCATCAGAGACGGGAGGATAGTCCCATACGAGTACTATATTGAAATCGTGCCGCTAACAGAAGAAGAGCTGTATGAATACAAAGATATCTCACGGGGGATCTACCGGAAGTATAAAAGTATTCTAACTAAGTACAAGCTACCAGAAAACACACCTCTCAAGGAAATCTTAGTCAGATTAGAGGATAAAACAGAAGTCAAAACGATTCAGAGCTTGCTATTAAAGCGAGCAAACATTATCAAAAAAGCAGAGAATAAGATTCAAAAAACAATAGAGATCCTCGAGAAAGAGGGTGATAAACTAGGCCGGTGTCTCATCTACTGTCAAGACACCGAGCAGTTAGAGCTTCTGGCAAAAGAGATGTCAAGAAGAGGATACAAGTTTCTAAAATACTTAGGAGTGCAGGAAAAAGAAAAGAAAGCCGAACACCTGCGCCTTTTTGAAGAAGGTATTGTCAAGTTTCTTTTGTCTATTAGATGTTTAGATGAAGGCGTCGATATTCCAGCCAGTGACTCAGCAATAATCCTGGCTAGCAGCAAGAATCCCCGGGAATTTATCCAACGGAGAGGAAGAGTGCTTAGAAAGGCCCCAAATAAAGAAAAAGCAATTATCTACGATCTTTTCGTTTTTCCATATGATGAAACATACAATTATGACATCGAACCGACTGAGATTGAGATCTTTGAGAGAGAACTTAACAGGAGCTTGATATTTCTAGAAAGTGCCGTAAATTCTGAGGGTACCTTAATTAAGCTTTTGAGATTATACCGCAAATTAGCATCGTTAAGTAGGGGGGATTTCAATGTCAGTTGATATTGAGGAATTTAAAGAAATTGTTCGTATCTATGACTCTGAGTTAGAGCTTGTAATTCCAAAGGAAGACTACGAAATATTGAAACAGATCGCTGATAAGCGTTCTATCCCTGTTGAAGTGCTATTCGAGATCATAATACGAGAAGAAAAAGCTGTGAAAATCGGGAAAAAGAGAGGAGTCAGAAAAGATCTGATGAGAATTATAACCAACTACTTCAATCGTAATATTGGTTGAGGGGGATAAGATATGCGGCTACAAAAGATCGTCATGAAGAATTTCAAACCGTATCGAGAACAGATCGAGATAACCTTGAACCGCGATTGCACCCAAGCAAACAAACACATATTCGTAATTTATGGGGGTAATGGATTCGGAAAAACTTCATTACTAGATGCAATTTACTGGGGGCTCTTTGGACAGAAAGCACGTAAAACACAGTTACTGTTTAATGATAAAGAAGCGAAAAGGAAGAAGACTGAAATGTTTGTTGAACTGACCTTTTATGATGAAGTTCTGGACAGAACATATGTTATATTTAGAAAGGCAACAAAAACAGCTACCTCTATTCATGAGACTCTAGAAGTAATAGTTAACGGAGAAGCCATCGTTGGTGACCCACTTCTTAAGCAGGAGTATATTGAACAATATATAATGCCATATGAGATCAGCAGATTTTTCTTTTTTGATGCAGAAGACGTGAAAACCCTTGCTAGAGAGCAAGGTGGCGACACCGTTAAGGATTCTGTTGAATTGCTCCTAGGACTGAAGGCTATTAGGGAATCAATTGAAGATATGGATAATGTACGACAAGATCTAGAAAAACAAAGAAAAAAGTATCTAAAAGAGGAGGGCAAGCTTCAAGAAATTGGACGGAAACTAAACGAGGTATCTGAAAAACTGGAACTATACAAGAAGAGATATGAGAATGTTAAAGCAGAGTTAAAGAGTAAAAAGGAGAAACTATCACAACTAAGGAAAGACCTCGCTGAATTCGGGTACGAGGAAATCAAAAAGCTAGCAGAAAAAAGAGATGCCCTAGAACTAAAACTAAAGAGTCTAACAGAAAAAAAAAGAGGAGATCATGAGAGAAATTGAAGAACTCAGTGCTAACATTCATCTTTTAATTCTCAAATCCGAGCTAACTGAAGCTGCTCAGGAAATTGAAAAGGAATTAAGAAAACTGCAAAAAAAGCGGGCCGGATTAAGAGAGTTAAATCTCAAAATGCAGCTCTTGGAAGAACTTTTAGAAGAGTCGAAGTGCCCAGTATGTGGAAAAATGATATCGGAACTGGACACTCCTTCAATAGAGGTCGAACTGGGGAGACTAAGGAGTGAGTACCCTCAAATATCCGAGAAATTGAAGAATATTGAGGATAAGTACTATAAATATCACAACCTGCACTCTCAGATTTTACAAAAGCTGAAAGAGATTGAGCGCCTTTCCACTGGAAATATTTATGAACTCCGTATAAAATTGCACGAAAAAGAAGAGGAAATCACTAATCTGCAAAAGCAGATAAGGAGAATAAGTGAAACCCTGAAAAATGCTGGTATCTCTCTTGTATCCCAAACAGAAAACAAGATTTCAGAGCTGCAGTATGAGATAGGCAAGCTTGAAGGGGAGGCCGGCAGACTCTCAGGCGATATCGAAAAATTAGAAAATGAAAAGAAAAGGCTAGAAAAGAAGTTGAAACTATACATGTCCAAGGGCTCTGAATTATCTGAAGTCGAAGCTAAAATTGAGTTTGTGGATAACATCAAAGCTGCATTAGAAGAATATTTAGAGTATATGATCGAAAAGAGAAGGAAGGAAATTATAGAAACGTCTTCAGAAATATTCCTCAAGCTGACAAACAAAAAAGAGGAATATGTTGGATTTGAATTTAGCAGTCAAAATGACTACAAGTTTCAAATTGTGTGCAAAGATGGGTCTAGACCTGACATGGACACAATTTCCTATGGGGAGATGGAAGTCGTCGCGTTAAGTTTTATACTCGGCCTTAATAAGTATTCCCAGATCAAAGCCCCAATTATTACTGATACATTGTTTGGACGACTAAGTCCATATGTCCAGGAGAACATTGCTGAACTTTTCTCAGAAATGGATAACCAGATAATTCTCCTTGTCCTAAAAGATGAGAGACCCGGAGGCAAAACCGAAATTGATTCAATAGCCCCAATATTCAAGCACAAGATCTGTAAGGAATTCATTATTCAGAGAAATCAGATTAATAGAGAGTCCTCGATTTTTGAAGGTAAGGTTCTGGTGGGTGATTAAAATGCCCTGGGCAGGGAGCAAACCAAAAATTTACACTGGATCAAAAGACAAATATGAAGAGCTTGTTAAGGATTACAAGGAATATTTTCCCACATATAGCGTTCTATTCCAGATAGCAGCTGCTGTTGGAATAGTACTTGATCAAAAGAAAGAGCTAACAAAGAGAGAAGAATTAGTTAATACATATTCAATCGACAAAGATGGAACCCTAGAGCTGCTGATGAGAATTAAGTACCCAGATCTAAGTCCCGAAGAAAGGCTTGAAGAATTAGAGAAATATGCCGAAGCAGGAATTGAGGTAATATACGAAGAGACAGTATCCAGTGGTCATTTTGACTTCAGAAAATATGCAGAGCTCTAAAGAAGAACGCACTTCAATGCATTCAACGCTTTTCTTTCATATTTCAAATATAGCCGGTACCACCAGTAGACCTCATCCGAAGGAAGCTCTGCAATACCATTGGCAATCTTCCTGACTTTTTCTCGGTTTATAACGGTCTTAACTGTTTGAGCAGCTAAGATAACCCTCAGGGCGTCTTCTTCACTTATTTTCAAGAAGATGATCCCGTTTTTATATTGCTTCATTTCCTTTGCGGGTATCTTACTTAGGAGGGTTTCTTTAAGGATTGTGACCTTCCACCCCTTTAACTTAGTGTAATATGACCTCTCTCCACTATCAGACTTGCGATATACCCTCAGTGAAGGTTTTGGTGAAAGACTCAGTTTAAAGTTTGTCATGGGACTCCCTCCTCACAATTACAACCGGAATCAATGACTCCATGAGACTTATCCCCCCATGAGTTATAAATGAGTCCCTACTTTTGACAGCATGGAATCTACCAATAGCGACCTTGTAATTTCCAACAGTCTCGTAAGGGGGGATTATGAGGTTTTCCCCAAATCTTGGGCTTTTTGTGTGCTTCCACAGATACAGATTGGGATTATCCCCCAGAAACAAGTATCCATGATCCCCTGTTATTACTAAGTCAGCATGCCTAGAGAGGCTCTGTATTATTGTGATTAATTTTCCTATGACCTCGTTGATATCCTGCAGAGTAGTATGATGGATCTGAGCGTTATGGAGGGGTGCATCAGGATAATATGAATAGAATGCAAATCCCGTTTCATGACCTATTCTTGGAGGATTCGCTGGGTTCTCAATAAGGCGCGTTTTCCACGGTTTTCCTGCCATAATAAGCTCTTTGTTATTGAAGTGCTCCTTCATGATAGGAGTGCCAAAAGCCATCATGGCCGCTTTGGACGTTATTGTAGGAGGTGCCGCATATGAAAACTCATACACAATCCTCTCTTTCCCCAACTCGTTTATTAAAAGAATGAGCTCCCTTATGCTAAATCCGTCTGCAATTAGAACGTTAGCATTAGCTTCAGCAGCCTTTTGGAAAGCCTTGTTAATACTTACCTCTTCTTTGTGCTGTGGCATCAATAACTGGTAAAACTCCCTGCCCCAAGTCTCGTATAGCCACTGCTCAAATAGGGATACCTTCTCCTCGAATTCTGAATAATAAGATAAATCTGGAGAAGAGAGAACTTTAGAGAAATTTTCCACTACGAATCTTCCGATTTCCCTTGTCGGATTTTCCATTGTGATGATCCTTTCCAGAAGTGCTTCTGTGATCATGTTTTCACCTCCATTTCAACGGTCATCTCCGAGGAGGCAGGAAGAATCTCTAAGACATCTACATCGATTACTTCTGCCATTGTCTCAGGCGTCTCTAATTCCCTCTCTATCCTCAAAGTGACATCCTTGAAGAAAAAGCCTGCCTGTGTGAGTAATTGTCTCAGGTTAGTTATCTTGCTCAGATCTCCCTCAGCTTCAATGAGTAACTTTTCAAAGCCTAGGTAATCCATCCGAGATTGTAATGACACCGTACATTTTCCTTCCTTTACCAAGGATGTTAAGATTGTTATGTTCTCGATGAAATCTTTTAGCGGAAGCTTCATGCTCATTTTAATGTACTTAACTTCCTTTTCCAAGTTTGAGCGAATAGTGCCTATGACTTTCTCAAGGGTTCCCGACTCTCTGAGTAGTATCCACCGTTCTCTTCCAAGTCCGGATCCCCCAGGTGACCTGCCCACTTTTTTGAACAGTGCAACTAATTCAAGATTGCTACGTGGACGTATAGTGATTTCTTCGTCGCCACCTCCCCCCTGCCACGAGATGAACCTATATTCCTCAGTTGAGTGTACCCTGATTCTAAGTGAACTTCCCTCGGAAATCGAGACTGCTAATTGTCCGAATCCACTTTCCTCTCCGATTTCCTCGGATTCTACTATTATCGGAGCATTGATCGGATTTCCATCAATGTCCCGCGTTTTCACAACTATCTTTATTTTAGGTTTCTGTTCACGTTTCTTCACCAGGGCTTCCAAATGGATGTCTTTTTCTAGTGTAATCTCTTTGACAAGATCTTTAGTTCCGTCACTCCATCCTAAGAACTCATAGTCCGCAGGGAGGTCTATTTTGACGACATGTTTGGAGCCGGGGAGGTCTTCAAGAGGCTCCCCTAAGCGAATTCTCTCTCCGTCAACGTACACTGCAATATCGCTTACCATTTTTCCCTCTTTGCCCTTTACAGTTATTGTTAATTTTACCATTTTCACATCCTTCGTGAGAACACCCCTGTCCGAAAGCCTGAAAACGGAAGTCTTTGTGTGTGCCCGTCCACTTTCATCGATGTACGCAAGTAGCCCAGCCTTCACGGCCTCAGTTATTGCATTCTCAATTTTCTCAGGTCTGGAAATGTATTCAAAGCTCGGAACTTTGTAGAAATATTCCTTCAACTCCCGCACTTCTAGTTTTTTCTTGTTTTGAGGCCAGTATCTTTCCACAAGTGCCGCAGGAGATACGTTATTTATGACCTTTCCAAGGTTCAGAAGCTTCTCTTCGACTTTCAGGAGTATGTTTTGGTGCAGTAACCCAGTAGTTTCGAGTTCTTCTGCTTTCAATTCTTCATAGGGATAGACAAGGTATCTGTAGCTCAATATCGCCAGCTGGCTCAAGTGTGTGATGTTTCTGTGCTTCTCCAGTTCAAGGGACTTTTCTATGGTCTTCGTCTTCAAATCGGGGTTTTTTTCCTTTTCCTCTTCGATGAGTTCGATCGCCTTAAGTCTATATGCGACGTCTTTTGCCCTCTCAGTTGTTTCGGCATCGGGAACTAAAAACACCACTGTGTTTTTGTATTCTCTGGGTCTGGAGCCGTAGTACTCAAAGAACTCTCTTACCTGAGATACTGCCTCCGCTTTACTGCTGGCACTCCTGTCCCAACTCACGAAGGCAAGTTTTAGAGCATAGTCCGGAGAATCAGGTATCATATCAGAAGAAGACGCCCACATTATGATCTTGCTCTTCTGGAATATCCTTTCTCTGGACTGCCTATTGTACTCCTTATACCTACTGTCCAGCCATTTGTCCAACGTCTCTTTTATCACATCTTTCCAGATCTCAGGGTTCTTGTTTTTGATGGTCTCAGTGTAATCGCTGATGATCTTGTTGATGTTCGGTTTTCCGTAGAGGAACCTTCCTGTGTGGGGGTCTACTGAAACAAACCATGTACGTTTGAGGACTTCGTTAATGGCCGAGTCCAATAGATTTTTGCTAATAGTGGGGGATGTAAGGGCAAAGTATATCGCGTTTCTACCAGTTCCACTCTCACCAGGAACTGTTTCAACCAAAGAATTTAGCACTATGAATCCGAGAACTTTCTTGGCAAGGTCTCTGATTTCCGTATCATTAATGGAATCAAGTCGGTTCCAATCCCCTTTTAGCCTAGTGGCAAGGGGAAGATCTCCAATCTTCGCTATAGTCCCTGCCAATACATAATCGTCAGTAATATCAATATGGGCAGGGGTTATCAGATAGGCATCCTTGGGGTTGTTTTTATACACCGAGTAAACCAAACTCGCCAGGAACCTCAACTCGTCCCTGACCAGCTGGAACTCCTTGCTGCCTTTGAGCCTTTCGAGGAGCATATCAACGGCAGGATGGAATGGGTAACTTTTGACTATGATCTCAGCTATGTCAGTAGAGAGCATCATTTTGTTCCTTATGTATGCGTCTTTGTAAGCTTGGGCGACTTCCTTTGCAGTTTCCAGGAAATGATTGCCTTTAAAGAGGGCGATCCTCCGGATCTGCTTCGACTCGTCTGGAGAAGTCACTATCTTAATTGAGCTGTACCTTTCGAGGATGTTCTTTATCTTCCTAAACGCCTTTTCAAATTCTCCCTCTGGAGTGGCAATAAGTAACGCCGTTGTGTACGTTTCTTCAACTGCAGTCGTCAGGTTTTGGAGGAAAGCCTTAACTTTCTCCTGCTTTTCCTCGTCGAGTCTCTCAATGTACAGGGTCAGCTCATCTATAAGGATGAGCGTTGGAGCCTCGTTGAAAGCCTCTTTTAGTACCGTTGTGGATGGAACATAATCCCAAGAATCATATCTCTCATCGTATTTATCAAGCTGCTTCAGTATCATACCCCATATCGTTTTTACCTTAGTGCCATCGGGGAATGGATAGCCAAATATTTCGAGCTTTGTTCCGTCTACGACGACAGTTCTAACCTTGGGCGGCAATCCAACGTTCAATCCAAATTTCGAGGCAAAAATTGGCCCAATTTCATTCCAGTTTTCCGTTAAGTGATAGAGCAGGAGCAATGTGTGAGTTTTACCCCCACCGAGCCCAACCCTTAGGTGATAAACGGGCCTTCCGTCGGCCCCGTTTAGGCGACGGAATATCTCTGTCACAACTTCTCTCATTTTAGAGGTAAGATACGTCCTCTCAATGAACATTCTCGGGTTGTAGTACCTCTCCTCAACGTTTACATCCTTCCCGAGCTTCCTTTTCTCCCAAACGCTTCCAAGGTTCCCAACAAAACTGTTCTCGGTGAGCTTTCCCTGGAGGACTTCATCATGAGGAACGAGAACTTCCCATACCCGCTTCATAATAACCACCTATTTCAGCAATACTCTTATAACTCTCCACGATGCAAACTTATAAGGGTTGTTATAAAATATCTCAGGACGGTGAAGAATATGAGGCGTTTAATTGAGAAATGGTTCCCTGTTGTAGAGGCAAGTAGTGAAGCCAGAAGGGAGAGAGCTGGAGCTAACATGTTACCACCCTTATTCTTCTTACAATTATATTGGACAAGAAAACCATTGACCCCCTCAAGAATAGCCTCTTATCTTGCTGTCCTTCCTGAAATCGAAGTAAATGATGAGATTAGAAAACAAATCTTGTATCACCTGGGCATAAAGGGAGATCCCCTGAAGGTCGTTGGAAAAAAATTCGATTATCCAATGGCTGAGAGACAAAACCCCACCCCATTATCAAAATTTAACATTAAAGCAGGGGACATCGAGATCAAACCAATCAAAATCCCCACTGGAGCAGACTTCATGGCCGGAGGAGGCTCCATACCTTTTGAAATGACTAGAAGTGATTATAAAAAAGTAATTGCCGGTGAGTACAACCCCATCGCATTTACGATTCTAAAAGCATCCTTAGAGTATCCAGTTAAATACGGTGATAAATTAGTCGTCGATGTTGAAAAATACGGTAAAAAGCTCATTAGGAAACTGAAAGAAGAGGTTAAAGAGTACTACCCTGAGCACCCCATTGGAGGACAGCCAGAAGATTACGTATGGGTCAGGGTCGTTAAATGTCCTCACTGTGGAAGAGAGACCCCCGTTTTGATGAGCAAATGGCTCGATAAAGAAAGGGGGTTTGCACTATACCCTGAAGATAAAGCAGATAACATCAAACTTCACGTCGTTAAAGTTAGGAAAATTAGCTCCCGTAAAAAAGGGAACACAACAATTGATCTAGTTGAGGTAACAGATGGATCGTTTAAAGGAACCCGATTCGAAACTGAAGGGAATCAAGCAAGGGGGCGGTTAAATGTCTCGGCTGCGGGTATGTCATCAAGTCCGAAGAAGTGAAGGAACAATACAAAGAGTTCATAGGGGAAAAAGAAGCTCAAGGCTATAAGGGGATGCACCTTCATAGAATGGTAGCCGTTGTTATGGGAAGTGGTAAAAATAGAAAATACTACGAGCCCACACAGGAGATGATAGAAGCTTATAAAAAAGCTGAGGAAGATTTGAGGGATCAATGGGATGAATTAGTTGCCAAGGAACTAGTCCCAATTCAACAGATTCCCCTTGGAGAGAAAACAAAAGAGCCAATGCTTAAAGGGATTACTCATTTCTACCAACTCTTTAATGCAAGGCAGCTTTTAGTTCATGCGAAGCTTGTTGAACTGATTAGAGAAACATACAACGAGGTCCTTAAGGAAGAACTCGACAAAGGAAAAGACAGGAAAGAGGCCACTGAATATGCAAAGGCCATAAGTACATACCTGACATTGTTTTTAGGAAAAGTTATTGGATACAATTCTGCATTTACTAGATGGAATAAACCAAAGGGCACGATTGCTCATACGTTCGACTTACATGCATATAGATGGATATGGGATTACGGAGAATTTGATATGATACCAAAAAAAGGTGGGGCAGACTGGGCTCTTGTAAACATGCTAAAAGCACTTAAAGGCATTGTTAAACGCATTAAAGACTCGAATTCCCAAGTTGAGATAATCTACGGAGACGCTGAAAAAACCACCCAAAGATACAGGGATTTAGACATCATCTTCATTGATCCTCCATATTATGGAGCAGTCCAGCATGGAGAACTCTCCGACTACTTCTACGTATGGTTCAGGCTGATCCTTAAGGATATCTATCCAGAGGCCTATCAGTTCCTTGAGGTTCCAAAGAGTGAGGAGGCAGTTTACAACGAAGTTAGATGGAAGAGATTAGCAGAAAAGAGATACGAAGAGAAGTTAAAAAGAATCTTCAAAAACATGAGATATTCTCTGGCAGACGATGGACTGCTATTGATCTGGTTCGCCCACAAAGCTGGAGAGGCTTGGATTAAGACTGTCAAGGCACTATTGGATGCGGGTTACTCGATCTCCGCCATGTGGAGTGTCAGGAGCGAATATGAGCATGGGCTACACATAGCAGGAAAAGCCGCCCTAAGAACCTCAATTCTCTTCGTATGCAGAAAGAGGCAAGGAGAAGGGGCATGGCTTCCCGATGTCATGAGAGACTTCGACGAAAAGATTCTCAAGAGAATTGAGGAGTTGGAAGGCTACGGCTTATTCGGGCCAGATTTAGTCATGGGGACACAGGCGGAAGCGTTAAGAATAGTCAGCGGAGGGTGGCCAGTAAAAGATCCAAGCGGCGAGAGAACACCTGAGCAAATACTGGATGAAGCACTAAACAGGGCAGTTGGTATAGTCATCAACCACACCCTCAGGAAAGTCGCACCACACATCACTAACGTTGATGCCCCCACGAAGTTCTACGCACTGGCATACAGCCTGGGCTACGGAGATATAATCGACTACGACGATGCGAGAAGAATAGCATTGGCCTTGGGTACGACGGAAGGGGATCCGGTGGAGGAGATCGTGATCAAACACAACATTGGAAAGTTCCAGAAAGTTGACGTAGATGGAAAGAAAACCAAAGCCGTCAAGCTCTACAATGCCTTTGAAAGGGATGAAAAGTCATTAGAAGAGGATCTGATGATCAACGTCCTCCACAGGGCAGTAAGGGCCCTTGAGGATGGTGAAAGTATAGACAAAGTGGCGGCCATTTTGGCAAAAGGCGGCCATTACATCTGCGAGGTCGCAAAGGCACTGTACGAGGTCATTCCGGAGGAAACAAAGAACAAGAACCTCCAGAGGGAGAAACTCAGGCTTAAGGACATCCTTGTGGGAATATGCAACGTTGGCCTACACGAGATCGCGATTGAAAAGATAGAGGAAGCCAAGGAGCAGAAGAGGTTAGACGAATTCATAAAGGTGAGGAAGGAATGACAAGCGCTTCGAAGCTCTACTTTCTACCTTCCAAACATCTTTCAAAGTTCAAGACATTCATGAAGAACCTAGGCTACGAAGTTGAGTTAATGAAGCCGTTGGAGTTCATAAGAAAGGCACAGCAGGGGAAAGTGAACTCCTCCGGGCTGAAATGCATCATAATCGAGGATGTCTGCAAGTTCCTTAACGATGAGTTTGTGGATTTAAACCTGGCTCTCTCAACGCTCAAAACAGCCCTAACAAAGGTCAACTGCATGAAGGTTCTCGAAGTGCCAAGAATAACCGAGCTCGGTACCCATGTAGAGTTCTGTGGGATCGTGATGGAGATAAGTGCGGTTGAGATTTACGAAATGCAGCAATACAAGGAAGACGAGGGAATAGAGCTGACTATTGTTAAGCTTTAGTCTATTTTAGAAACCACATATCTTTCTTTTTCCCTTGAGAACCTTAGGAGGGGGTTGTAGTTATGAGAGATGAGGAGTATCTTGAGTTGATACTAGCTGCCCTTCGCAGAATGGAGAGAAAGTATTACACCCTACGAGACAAAACTGGCAAAGTCAAATATCAAGAACGGCCAATAGCCTATGAATTCTATCATCAACTACGGCAGATCTTGGAAGAAATGACTAGAGAAAAAGAAATTGTGCTCCACGGGGAATTTGATAAGAGGTTCCAGCACTACTATCCAGACTGTGCTAGAAAAATGCCAGATTTTCTCATTCATGTCCCAGGAAAGCCAAGAAACTATGCCGTGATCGAACTTAAGCTGGCGTCAAGATCATTTAAAGACATTTTGAAGGATATAGAGAAGTTGAAGTGTTTCAGGGAGAAGCTAGGATACATAACCCCTGTACTGATACTATTTGGGAACAAAAAGAACTTGGAAAGTAGACTTAATAAAATTCGCGAGATATCGGAAAGCAAAAGCATCTACATTTTGGGCTACAATCTGAACGATGGTTCTATTGTCCAATTAACTTCCAAACCAGAACAACTGCGAGAAACCTGAATTAAAATCAGCTAAGCGATATTTTATGGATCAAATGATAATATTGGTCAGTGATTTCTGGCAGTCGTATAGCATCATTCAGGGGCACACTTATAATTACAAGAGTCAAAAGTGTTGCTACCCACTATCTAAGTTGGAGGTGAAATTTTGCCTCAGGTAGAAGTTGATGTTTTTGTTGATGAGATTCAGCCAAATCCAAGTAAAAAGATAAATTTCATGTACATCGGAGCATTGTTTGTCCCGGTGGACAAAAGGAGCTCTCTCGTTGGTCATCTTCTCCAGAGGAGATGTGCAATCTTAAAAACTTGGTATGTTAATCCAAAGAAATGTCCTGAGTTTAACAAATTTCCTGAATGTAAAAGACTCCACTGGAGAAGTGACGACAGAATACACTACACAGACATGGGTAAGATTGGTTCTCGTAAATATGAAATTGCAGAAAGCTGGATAAGATTTCTTGTGGAGGAGAACAACAAAAAGGGTTTGGATTTAGTGTATTTCAATATACTCGGCATCAATCTGGACAACATTGATCATAAAAAATTCGGTGGAAAACGAAGCTTATTGCCAATATATTCCAGATTTTTCCGTACGACTATCTTGGGAGGAGCAAAGTTCTTTTTTGGAAAGGACGTCGTTATTAGAAAAATGTACCATGACAATGGAACCCAATCTAAAAATCCTAATTTCAAACGGCAAGTACCTCTGATGATGAGAAAAGGTTTAGCTATAAGGAACACCAAAGTCATTTTTGTGGACTCTAACCATCATTCATACAGAAATGATAATGATCTATACGAGGCATCTAACTTGTTACAGTTCATAGACCTGATTTTAGGAACGGTGTATGGAAATATCCATACTCCATACGATATCACGTCAAAAAAAGGAAAAGCCAAGCACAACCTAGCCAAGCTCATGTATCCGTTAGTCTCAAGGCTTATTCTAAATCCCAAAAACCGCAATAGTTCATTCAACTACTACAAACGGCAACAGATAATGTTCTTTCCCAAAGAAAGAATCACAAGCAGGTCTAACTTTGTCACAATTCAGAAACGCTTGGACAATTTTTTAGAAACCTCCGAGGAGGGATACAACATCCTACATACTCAGAAAGACTTGTTTTACACTAACATCAGACTGAAAATAGAAAGTGTAGGAACGAGACCTCTAGATAAGTGGATAAAACACTAACACCAACTAAAAGGTTTATTTGCACAAGGACAGAGATTAAGAGTAGGTGATCCTCATGACCTACTGGCTCTGTATAACCAACCGCGACAACTGGGAGGTTGTCAAAAAGAAGAACGTCTGGGGAGTCGCGAAGAGGCACAAAAACACCATTGCCAAGGTTAAGCCCGGCGACAGGCTCATCTTTTACGTCAAGCAGGAGCGTAAGGACAAGGAAATTCTTGAACCAAAGATTGTCGGCATCTTTGAAGTCGTGAGCGAGCCTTACACGGACTCGGGCAAGATTTTCAAGAGTCCCCCACACCTGAATGAGACTTACCCGTTGAGGATAAAGATCAAGCCCATAAAGCTCGGTGAGCTCGAGTTCAAGCCGCTCATTCCAAAGCTGAAGTTCATCACGAACAAGAAGAAGTGGAGCGGCCACCTGATGGGCAAAGCCATGAGAGAACTGCCAGAAAAGGATTACAAGCTGGTTGAAGGCCTGCTTTGACTTTTCATTTTGAATAACAACCGCGAATTTTTTGATGGTTGTTATCAACCTTTGCTTGCGCAAAGCTTGACCAAATGGTTCTGACTCCATTTAATCGCCTTGGAGCAGTTCGTACGTGCTTTGTAATAGAGAGAATTTAGTTGGCTTTCTTGGGTAGAATAACCGACATCTGCTGGGTTTATCCCCCTCGCGCCCTTCGGGCGCTACTAAAAGTAAACCCTACCTAAAACCTCAGTTCGAGTGTGAAAGCCCCCAGAATTACAGCACTTGAAAAGCACGTACAAACTTTGGTGAAACTTTACCCAGCAACGTTTCTTTTGATCAAACTTTTCGCCAGAAAAGTTTGCTGTTATGGGGCCAGGGCCGGGATTTGAACCCGGGCTAGGGGATCCACAGTCCCCTGTGCTGACCAGGCTACACCACCCTGGCCACGTCCAGCTAAACCTTTTGGGTTAGCTTTATAAAGTTTTCGACACAACGGGCTGAAAGAGGGAGGAAATGCCTGTTACTTACCGCAAGCCGTCTCTGAAGGCACTTTCGGAATAATTCAAAACCGTCCGGAGGTTTCGAGATGAAAGCCAAGCGTGAGGCCCTGACCAGCCTCTTCACCGCCATGAGAGGGGGAAAGGTGGACGAGGACATAATAGAACTGCTCCTGCTCATCAACTCTATCAAGGGGGTCTATACGACCTCCTCATGCTCCGGCAGGATCGGAATCATCGAGGAGCCGGCCCTCGGGGCGAAGCCCCTGTCGAGGTGGTTGATAAAGGTTCACAGGCCCATCGAGTTCGGTGAGGCCAGAGATGCACTTAAAAACGCGAGGGAAGGCCTCATATTCCTCAAGAGCCAGCCGCCGATTTTCCACGTTGTCGCGGAGGACATGGAAAGGGCAAAACGGCTCCACGAGCTTGGATTGGCCAGCGGCTTCAAGTACACGACGTTCAAGGTGGTCTCAACCCGCCACCTCGTCGAGATAAACGCCACAGAGTACCTGACGGCCCCCCTCGGGAAGGACGGGAGGGTTTTAGTCGATGACGACTACCTCCGCTTCGCGATTGAGATTGGCAACTCAATGCTGAGGCGCTCGAAAGACAGGCTTCCACGCCTTCAAGAGAACTTCAGAAATCTGAGGGGAGAGCTTGGCAAAGACGAACTGTTCTACGAGCTCGCGGAGAAGTTCGGAATTTCAGTTGGGTGAATCTCAATGGAATTATTCATAGACGAGAGCGGGGACTTGGGAGGCATTAAAAGCAATAAAAGATACTTCGTAGTTGCGGGGGTGGTATGTGAGGAGGAGAAGGTTTCACATACCATAAAGCCGCTTCTCAGAGAGTTAAGTCTTCCTGAGTTGAAATTCAGCAGGCTCTCCTACGAGGAAAAGAAGGTTGTTCTTTCCAAGCTCGCAGCCCTTGATTTTGGCATAGTGTACACCGTCCTCTCAAAAAATGATGAAACCCTGAATAGGTGGCTCGACAGATCAAAGAGAAACAAACTCCTGGCGGCTAAAGCCCTTCATTCCGCTTTGATCTTGGGACTAGGGTTCCCAGAGGTTATCCTTGACAGGAGTCACTATTCAAAGGAGCTGTCCAAATGGCTGGCACGCGAGGGGATCAAAGTTACTGCCGATGATTCCCTCATACGGCCGGGTCTTCAGCTTGCCGACGCGGTTGCCAACACGGTGTACCTTCATTACCAGCACAAAAACAAAGAGCTACTTGGGGTTATCAAAGATAAAATCATCTTCAAGCGGTTTATCACCGAAAAAGAGATTCTAAGAGGAAGGATCAAGTCGGGTGGCTAGTCCCCAGACGGGCGACCCCCACCCTCATTCTTCAATATGCAATTGGTGTCCAAACTTATTAACTTTTTGATTACCTCATCTTGTTCCACTTCGGGTTTCCATACCTCTCTTCCACAAGCTTTTCGGCCAGATCAAGCTCGTAATCTGTGAGTTCTCCTTCCTCCAGCGGGAACGCGTTGAAGAAGCTCTGCCTGAGTAGCTCGTAGGCCTCCCAGCGGTTGAGCTTTACCCCCTCGCGCTCCAGCGTTGTAACGCGCTCCCATATCGAGGAAACGCCCTTGTCCTGGAGCTTGAGCTTGGAAACGCGGAGAACTCTTCCGAGAACCTCAACGCGCGTGGAGTACATGAAGGTGCCGTGCTGCAGTATAACGCCCTTCTTCCTCGTCTGGGCGGAGCCGCTGATCTTCTTTCCGTTCACGGTGACGTCGTTCAGGCCGGAAAAGTCGGCATCAAGACTGAGCTCCTTCAATGCATCGACAAGCGGGCCGGCCAGATAGCGGTAGCTGCTCTCGACATTCTTTAGGGCAAGATGAAAGTCCTCGCCGATAACGACCGAGTAGGTTACCTCACCAAACTCGTCATGGAAGACGGAGCCGCCGCCGGTGATGCGCCTGACGACCGGGATGTCGAGCTTCCTTGCCTCGTCGAGGTTCACGTCGTGGACGACGCTCTGAAAGCGGCCTATCGTGACTGAACTTGGTGAGAAGGCGTATAAGCGAACCGTGTTGGGGGCTTTGCCCTCTATCCTAGCGTGCATTATGGCCTCATCTATGGCCATTTGAACCTCGGGCCTTGCAACTATGAGCGGTATGAAGCGCATCGTTTGAATCACCGGGGTTAAAAGCTCTCGAATGTTTTTAAGCCCAGCGATGATAATGTTAAGCCCCCTAAGGGATGTGGGAGTTGGCCCTGTGGGGCAAGCAGGCTTTGTTCTACAAAGAGGCTTTTAGAAAAAGCTCCACCAGAAGTTTGTGATTCTCGTTAATACTTCCCTCCCTAAGGATTTCAAGCTGAATTCACAGCATTGATAAGTGGATTCGCTAGGGGGAACCCTTTTGGAAGGGTTCACTCACCCGCGCTCCTTGGGGTGTTAAAACGCTGAACCCGTATGAAAAATGCTCTTGACAAGGAATCCACTCTCAAAAAGCAACTTTAAAGGGAAATCCAACTGTAATGCCCCTTTAGGCGACAATCACCAACTTGATCAAACTCAACGGGATTACCGTCCCGTGTGTTGGGGCAATGCTCCAACGTCGCGCAGGCAAACAAGCTTTTAGAAGGCTTGACCAAAAGAATACCTTCTCACAAAAGAGCAAGAGGTCAGTCGTGCACTGCCCGAGACATAATTCTCAGGGGTTTCCATGAAAAAGGGCCTTTAAAATCGTTTCAACTTCATCATTGGTCCCCTTGGGTGAAACACTTGCAAAGGACCAAATTGGTGAGAAACCCAATTAAAATTGAACCTTCAAAAGAAGCACACCTTATCCCGCCAGCGTTTTGCGAGGCAAAGGGCTAAATGGTGGGGGCACGGGGATTTGAACCCCGGTCCGCGGGTTTCTCCGGGTCAGAGCTCCAAAGGCTCATCCCCACTCAGCAAACCCGCAAGTCCTCATACCTCTGGAGCCCGCGATGATGGACCAGGCTACACCATGCCCCCATCCGGCTTTAGCTTAACAGTGCGGGGTTTATAAGTTTTGTGGAGGGACAGGTTTTATTAACCATAACAAAACCTTACGGTGGGGGCCCCATGGGGAGCTTGTCGCTGTGGGGGCAACATCTGCGACCGACCCTTCTTTTCTTCAGGATGGACACTTTTTGCCATCCCTATGTGTATCATCGACGGTGATATTAACGTTTTATAAACATAAAAGTGTTAAGGATACTGGTGGTTGCTATGGCAGCTGGTGAAAAAATAACCGTTAGCGTTATCAAGGCGGACATCGGCGGCTGGCCGGGGCACTCCAGAGTGCATCCGCAGCTCGTTGAGACCGCCGAGAAAGTCCTCTCAAAAGCAGTCGAGGATGGAACCATAATTGACTTCTACGTTGCGACCTGCGGCGACGACCTTCAGCTTATCATGACCCACAAGAAGGGTGTTGACAGCTCTGAGGTTCACGGTCTCGCCTGGAATGCCTTTGAGGAGGCCACTAGTGTTGCAAAGGGACTCGGTCTCTACGGTGCCGGCCAGGACCTCCTTAAGGATGCATTTAGTGGAAACGTCCGCGGAATGGGACCGGGCGTTGCGGAGATGGAGATAACCCTAAGGAAGAGCGAGCCTATAGTTACCTTCCACATGGATAAGACCGAGCCTGGAGCCTTCAACCTGCCAGTATTCAGAATGTTCGCGGACCCGTTCAACACCGCTGGTCTCGTCATCGACCCGAACATGCACATGGGCTTCCGCTTTGAAGTCTGGGACATCAAGGAGCACAAGCGTGTGGTTCTCAACACTCCAGAAGAGCTTTATGACCTGCTGGCGCTTATAGGTGCTAAGAGCCGCTATGTCATCAAGCGTGTCTTCCCCAAGGAAGGCCACAGGATAAGCAAGGACGAGCCCGTTGCGGTGGTCAGCACCGAGAAGCTCTACCAGATAGCAGGAGAGTACGTTGGAAAGGACGACCCTGTTGCCATCGTCAGGGCGCAGAGCGGTCTTCCCGCCCTCGGTGAAGTCCTCGAGCCCTTTGCCTTTCCACACCTCGTCAGCGGCTGGATGCGTGGCTCTCACAACGGCCCGATAATGCCAGTCTCGATGCACCAAGCCAACCCAACCCGCTTTGACGGTCCACCGAGGGTTGTCGCCCTCGGCTGGCAGATAAACCCAGAAGGGAAGCTTGTCGGTCCGGTTGACCTCTTCGACGATCCGGCCTTCGACGGCGCGAGGCAGAAGGCAGTCGAGATCGCGGATTACATGCGCAGGCACGGCCCCTTCGAGCCGCACAGACTCCCGATGGAGGACATGGAGTACACTACTCTTCCGGGCGTCCTCAAGAGGCTTGAGGAGCGCTTTGAGAAAATTGAGTGATCCTTCTCCTCTTTCCCTTCCGCTTTTTTGATGCCGTTCCTTCTGAGGGGTTAAGGTTTTTATACTGGACAGTCCAACCTTCGTGCCAGTTATCGGAAGCCTTAAATATGCTCCGGGAAGAAACCAACACTTAGAGTGATACAAAGGGGTGGGATCATGAGGTTCACGGTTCTCAGACTCAACCTGAGTGATGGAAGCGTCGAAAGCGGGGAGATCGAGGAGGAGGGTATCTACGGGGTCATAGACTACGGCCTTGAGCTTCACGAAAAGCTCAAAACTCATGGTGTTGACCCATACGATCCCAAGAACATCGTCGTGATGGGTAGGGGCCCCTTCGCAGGCTCAATCCTCCCGGGAGCGCACAGGCTCATGTTCTTCTTCCGCTCGCCTCTCTACGGAACGCTCTTTCCATCGGCCATGGGTGGAGCCGCTTATGCCTTCAAGAACGTGGGAGTGGACTTTGTCACCTTTAAGGGAAAAGCTAAGAAGCCCGTTGTTGTTGTTCTCTACAACGACGGAGAGAACGTGAGGGTTGAGCTCCACGAGATAGAGCTGGAAAAGGTCACAGAGATATGGCGGAATTACAAGGGTGAGGAGGGTGTCTATGCCCTCACACAGTACATCATGGATACCTTTGGAAACCGCTTTGATTTCGAATACAGGATAGCGGTCGTCGGACCTGCTTCACTGAACACCAACTACGGTGGGATCTTCTCCCAGACCCTGAGAAAGGGCAAGCGTGTTGAGGGAAGCGAGGACTGGGCGGCCCGCGGCGGCTCCGGAAGCGTTCTCCTGAGGGCTCACAACGTCGTTGGAATCCTCTTCGGTGGAAAGCCGAGGAAGAGGACATTCCCGGGGGAGGACATCTCATCGTTTAGAACTGTCAAAGGCATCGTCGAGGGGGTGCACAAGAAGCCTTATAACGACGCCATAGCGGAAAAGACCGTTAAGTACAAGTACAATCCCAAGCTGAAAACAGGCGGAACCTTTGGCGGCAACTACCCAGCAGAAGGCGACTTCGTTCCGATACTCAACTGGAGCATGCCCTACATCGAAAAGGAGGAACGCATAAAGGTTCATGAGGCCATAATGAAGCACTATTGGGAGCCCTTCAACAAAGAGGCTATTGAACCAAAGAACTGGACGAACTGCGGCGAGCCGTGCCCTGTCGTCTGCAAGAAGTATGCCAACGGTCACCACATAGAGTACGAGCCGAGGGAGGCGAACGGCCCGCTCAGTGGCGTTATAACCCTTCGTGCAAGCGACATAAGCGTCCCAGCGGTGGATGCAATGGGTTTTGATGCGATAGAGTTCGGTGGAACTGCCGCCTGGGTTCTCGAGCTCGTCCACAGAGGCCTTCTCAAGCCGGAAGAAGTAGGACTGAGCGACAAACCTGACTTCACGAAGGAGGCTCTCCTCACGAGGCCAGTTGAAGCGAGCGAGAGGAACGCGAAGCTCGTTGCAGAATTAGCCCACCGCGTCTCCTTTGCCGAGAACGAGATAGCCAAGATAATCGGCCTCGGCAAGAGGAAGGCAAGCGTCATCCTCGATGAGAAGTTCAAGGACAGGCTCAAGTATGGGGAGAGCTTCAAGGACTACGCCGTTTTCACTCCGCTCGGTGAGGCTGGTGAAATAACTCCTACAATGTACTGGGCCATTGGCAACTACATACCGCTTCCAATACAGGGTCGCTACTGGACGTTCTATCAGTTCGGCGTCTTTCTTGAGCCTGAAGAGTTAGCTGGCAAAATAATAGCTAGTACCATCTGGGAGTTCTGGTATGATAACGTCGGCTGGTGTCGCTTCCACCGCAAGTGGATGAAGCCCGTTCTCAAAGCCCTCTTCATGGACGCTTACGGCGAGAACGTCGACATGGAAGAGCACTCCAAGAGACAGCTCAAGCGCATGATAGAGTTCGCGAGGAGAGCAGGCTACACGCCGGTCTTCTGGGACTCAATGAGGGTCATAGATCTCATCGCGAGAGGGAGCAAGGAGTTCGGAAACGAGCACTGGGCGGGGAAGTTCCAGCTGGACAAGGTCGGCACCGCCAAGGAATACCTAGAGAAGGTTCTGGATGCTTATAGCGAGGAGCTTGGAGTGGAGTGGAGGCTCTGACCGGTGTTTTATCCATTCCTCTTCCTTACTAACGAAAAATTAATGAGAAGGGTTAAAACGGCTTCTCAAGCATATAGCCGGAACGTAGACTTCTGAGTGCAAAGAGCAAGAAAATTCCTGTTAAGCCCGCTGAGACCAGCCAGGGTATGGAGCTTACACTCTGCAGTCCAATGGCCGAGCGGATGCAGGATAGTAGGTAGGTAACGGGATTCAGATAGAGCGCCGGAAAGCTGGAGCGGTAGTAGGCCGGAGAGAACACTACAAGAAGCCAGGGCAGTATCCCGGTAACGGCCATCGCCTTGTAGGGGTTTCCAATCTTCGCACCTATGGAGACGGCAAGTGTCCCCAGCTCACTAAAAGTGATCAAAAGGGCCAGGATCAGGAGAAAGATGTTTATCCTACCTGCTCCTTGGTAGTAAACAATAACTGCGAGACCGATAAGCACTTGGGGGAGAACCAGGAGAGAATATGTGAGGAACTGGGCGAAGACTACTGTCGATATCCTCGGGGGTAGCGTTGAATACAGCTCAAGAACGCTGGGTTCGAAGACGTTGCTGACCCTGCTCGTCAGTGTCCCAAGAAAAGAGCTTACCAGCGAAACAACGATAAAGCCACTCACGAGGTACGAGATATCCTCAGGCGTTCTTGAGGTGGAGTCCATGATCATCATGAAGAGCAGGGCCAGCGGCATAAGTAGGAGATTGACGAAGAGAAACGTTTTGTAGATCCTCATACCCCTTAGCTCCATTCCGATTAGAGGGCGAATCATTCGCCATCCCTCCCTATGAGGTTTATCACAAGGTTCTCAAATGAGGGGGACTCGATTTCGAGGTAAGACACGCCTGCAGTCTTGAGGACCGTCTCTACAGTATCCAGGGCATCTTCAAGCGTCTCAAACGCCAGCTCATAGAGGTGTCCACGCTTTCTGTGCTCCTTTGGAAGGACGCTTGAGGGTATCTCCCTCTGCGGTATAAGACGAACTTCAGTGGGCATCTTAATCATTGAGACCATATCCGCTGGAGTGCCAGAGGCCACTATTTTCCCGTGGAGGAGAAGGTATACCCTGTCGCACAGGGCTTTTACCTCGTTCATGTCGTGGCTGGCGAGGAGGGTCCCTTCACGGTTGGAGTCCCTTATCACCTCCCACAGCCGGTGCTTTGTAACGATGTCTACCATGCTCGTTGGTTCGTCGAGCACGAGAACGGGAAGCTCCTGAACGAGGGCCATTGCCAACAGTAGGGACTTCTTCATGCCTCCCGACAGCTGATACCCGAAGAACTTTGCTGCTCCACTGAGGCCCACGAGGTTCAAAACATTAGATATTCGTTCTCTTATTTCATCTTCTGAAATGTTTTTGCCCCTCATCCTAAGGACGTATTCCAGCACCTCCTCAACCCTCAAAGAGGGAAAGCTGAGGGGATACTGGGGCACGTAGGCGAGGGTTTTCTTTATGATATCGGCGTTGTCTTCAATGTCTTCGCTCATTACTTTAATTGAGCCGCTTGTTGGCTTCAAAAGTCCCAAAAGCTGTCGTATTAGTGTAGTTTTTCCAGCGCCGTTGGGACCTATGATCCCAACGATTTCGTTCTTTCCAATGCGGATTGAGATTCCATCGTTGGCCTTTGTGCCGTCGGGATATATCTTAGTGAGGTTGTTGATTTCTATCACGTTCATTTTTAACCCTCCAGAAGTTCCCTGTATTCGGATACTTCAATTGAATACCTCAACATAAAACCCTACTGGAACGTTGGTATCCACGTGATCTGACCCCCATAGCTCCCACCACGGTTTGTTGATGGGAATTGACATTTTGTATGCTGATTTCTCTGCTGAGAATACCACATTGTTGATTGGACCGTCGTTCCTAATTTCACCCATTACCGCATATGTGGAGTAACCCTCAACACTGAAGCCCACGAGGAGTGCATCGAACCATGCCGGTAAGCTTTCCCTGGTGAGGTAGTTTATTAGCGCTCCCACTGGAACTCCTACCCCAAAGGAATAACCTTTTGTTCCAGTGTATATCCTGTTAAAGAAATCTGCAAGGTAAATGTCCCTGCCCTTGGAACCACTTAGAGTCACGTATTCAACCGGTATACCCTCAGTATAAAATTGCGGCCTCTCAAAGCTTACCCCCGATTTTATGTCCTTAACCGAACCGTGTTGCGATGAGGTATCGAAGTGATCGATCTTTGCGAAGTACCTCTCATTTCCGGTGAATATGCACGTTGGCTGGGAATGATAAGCACTTTTATAACAGTAGTACTCCTTTTGATGTATATAATGAACTGTGCCTCTTACCCAGATGTACCCCCACGTGTTGTCTGCCCCCATGTTCATTATGCTTCCACCACGATACCAATCTGTAAAAGACCTACCCAGAACCTTCAGTTTTATCGAACTCGGATCAAAAGATGTTTTATCTGAGATCTTATCTCCAATGGCAACTACAATATCAGGCCCCATGTACGACCCGTGTTCTGCTCCGAGTTGAACTGTAGCGCTGATTTTAGTCTTTGAGGTTTTGTGAACTATCAATAGAGGTATTTTAACGTCGGTGAAATACCGTTCATCGACCGTTCTCCATTCGTACCAGTGCTCTGTTGGGCTCTCTGGTGTGATCTCTTTTGATAGAGTTTTTATCCTCTCATGAGGGATGGGTACTGCGGAAGCATCTTTGAAGTTTGGCGTGAGTTCTATGCTTTTCTCAAATCCCCATCCACTCAAGGCACTCAGGGGCTTATCAACCCCGTCAATCAAACTGTACACTTTACCATCCTTTTCTATCCACAGATCCACCCCTATGAAGGAAGTTTTTGAGCCAATAGTATCCGCACTATTTTTAATCTCCTGAAGTTCACCTTTAGACAGATAAATACTGTTTTTAAAGAAGAGATGACCACCGAGCGTGCCTCTCTTTATGACTACAATGCTTCCATTTTTGGTGAATGTCCATACGTCGTAGTACACTTTGGCTCCCCGTAAACCCTGTGGCGTGGAAACTTTTACATCAATCTTGCCGATTGGTGTGGCACTGGCTGTTACAGCTAGGAAGATGGAAGCTATTAATAAGGCCCCTACAAGTAGCTTCCACCGCATAGAGTTCACCTCCGGAAGTTTTTGCATTATATTTTGACCAACTTCATCTTATAAGTTTTTCCTTTTACTTTAAGTAAAAATTCTTCCTTTTTTTTTCGAGTATAAATTTATTCTAACACAAATTTTAATCTTAGAACGAGTCAAAAGAAACTTAAGTAAAAGAGTTGCATGACCGTGCAACGGCCAAACTCTTATAGTCCCCTGTCACCTCATCTCTTCAGGTGATAGAATGAGGGCAGTGGTGATAGGCTCTGGAATCGGTGGGCTCTTGATGTCATCGTTCCTTGCAAAGAGGGGCTATGAAGTTACCGTCCTTGAGAAGGCTCCCTACGTTGGCGGCCGCTTCACGAATTTAGATTACAGGGGCTTCGGCCTCTCTACAGGGGCGTTCCACATGCTCCCCCACGGCGAAGACGGTCCTCTGGCATACCTCCTTAACCTCCTCGGTGCAAACGTCAAGATAGTTAACTCAAAGCCAAAGGGCAGGATATTCTACGGGGGAAAGACCTTTCACTACCGCGACGGCTGGAAATACCTCGGCTGGATGGAGAGAGTTAAGGCAATGAAACTTCTGGTAGACATAAAAAGGAACAGACCCCCCACGGGCGAAGAAGCCGAGATGAGCGGGAGGGAGTGGATAGGGGAGAAAATTGGCGACAATGAGTTCGTTGACCTCTTCATTAAAAGCTTCCTCGGCTGGGCGGACAGCGTTCTGGATGTTCCAGCCGGGGAGCTGGCGAAGGAAATAAAGGCGGTGCTGAGATGGGGCGGGCCGGGGCTGATAAAAGGTGGCTGTAAGGTCATAACCGGCGAGCTGGTGAGGATAACTGAGGAAAGCGGCGGAAGAGTCCTAACGAGGAAGAGGGTCGTTGGGATTGATCCCGAGGAAAAGAAGGTCATCACCGCCGATGGCGAAGAGTTCGCCTACGACGTACTGATCTCCAACGCTGGAATAAAGGAGACCGTTGAACTCATCGGTAGAGACAACTTCGACCGTGATTATCTCAAGCGTGTAGATGCCCTCAAACCGAGCGAAGGCATCAAATACAACGTTGCCCTGAAGGGAGAACCGAGGATAGGTAATACCGTCGTCTTCACCCTTGACACTGGGAGGATAAATGGCTACAATGAACCCTCATCGCTCAGCCCTGAGCTGGCTAAAGAGGGTTATACACTGATTATGCTCCATCACGCTCTTCAGTCAAGGAACGTCAAGGCCGAGCAGGAGAAGGGGATCGAGGATATCTATAAAATCTTTCCGAACCTTGATAAAGAGGGTGAAATCCTCCTCGTCCAGACCTACCTTGACGGGAACCCCGTCAACAGGGTCGCCAGCGGGCAGACGGTTGAGAACTTCCCGATTCGGGATGTCTACATCGTTGGCGACGCCTACAAGCTTCCCGGCGGGATAGAGGTTGAAGGCATCGCGCTGGGTGTGATGAGAACCATTGAGAGGCTTGGTATGGGCAGCTTCTCGGAGTGGTACCTTTGAATCTCCCGCTTCTATTTGCCTTTACCTTTGTCAACTTATCCCCGCACCAGTCGAACCTTTTTCCAGTGAACAGTCTTGGCACCTAACGAACGTTTTTATGCTCGCAAACGTACTTATCCTTCCCGGAGGTGAGAGAATGAAGAGGGTAGTCATAGCCCTAGGGGGCAACGCCATTCTCCAGAGGGGCCAAAGAGGTACTTACGAGGAGCAAAGGGAAAACGTCATGGAAACTGCCGGACAGATAGTCGATATGATTGAGAGGGGTTACGAGGTCGTCATCACCCACGGAAACGGCCCGCAGGTCGGTGCTCTCCTCCTTCACATGGACGCCGGCCAGCAGCTCTACGACATTCCCGCCCAGCCGATGGACGTTGCCGGAGCCATGACGCAGGGGCAGATAGGTTACATGATTCAGCAAGCCCTGATCAACGAGCTGAGGAAGCGTGGGATCGAGAGGCCCGTTGCAACGATAGTCACCCAGACAGTTGTTGATAAGGACGACCCCGCCTTTCAGCACCCAAGCAAGCCGGTTGGCCCGTTCTACGACGAGGAAACGGCAAAGAAGCTCGCGGAGGAGAAGGGTTGGACTGTTGTGGAGGATGCTGGAAGGGGCTGGAGGCGCGTCGTACCGAGTCCAGACCCAAGGTGTCACGTTGAAGCGCCAGTCCTAGTCAACCTCGTTGAGAAGGGTTTCATCGTCATAGCGAGTGGCGGTGGCGGCGTTCCAGTAATCGAGGAAGATGGTCAGCTCAAGGGCGTCGAAGCCGTCATAGACAAGGATCTCGCCGGTGAGAGGCTGGCGGAGGAGGTCAAAGCGGACATCTTCATGATCCTCACAGACGTCAATGGTGCCGCGGTGAACTACGGCAAGGAAAACGAGCGCTGGCTCGAAAGGGTTACGGTGAATGAACTGAAACGCTATTACGATGAGGGCCACTTCAAGAGGGGTAGCATGGGGCCCAAGGTTCTCGCCGCGATGCGCTTCGTTGAGTGGGGTGGGGAGCGGGCGGTTATAGCGGTCCTTGACAGGGCAGTTGAAGCCCTCGAAGGGAAAACAGGCACGCAGGTCGTTGGATGAGTGGTTGCGTTTCTTCTTTTCATCCCGTTGGTGGTCACCCGGCCAAAAAGTTTTTATTTACTGTTCCCTTTCTGGGTTCAGAATGTTTGAGCAGGACAGCTGTTCTAAAAAGGGAGAGGGGTAAGAGCGATGCAGACGAAAGTTGACCCAGCGGAAATTAAGAGGATCAAGAGGGAGATGGAGGCCCTTGAAAAGGAGAGAAACGAGATAAGGGCCAAACTTGACGAGCTTGAAAAGGAGCTCCAGGGATGGATTCAGAAGAGGGACGAGAAGAACAAGGAGGTTCAGCAACTCCGCCAGAAAGGCAGGGAATACAAGGCTAAGCGTGATGAGATCAACAAGCAGATACAGGAGCTTAAAAAGAACCGAGAGGAGATAAACGCGAAGCTCGATCTCCTCTATCAGGAGATACTGGAGTACCGGACGAAGAGGGACGAGTACAACCAGCTCCGCAGGCTCAAAATGCCACCTGAGAAGATCCAGGAGAAGATAGAGAAACTTGAGTGGGAATTGCAAACCAACCCGAACATCACTCCCGACAGGGAGAAGCAGATAGTAGACCAGATACAGGTTCTTGCAACGGAGCTTGAGATAATCCAGCAGGCCGACCGCTTCCACAAGAAGCTCGTTGAGAGCAGGAAGAAGGTCGACCAGCTCAAGAAGGCTAGGAGGAATATCAGCCTCGAGATACAGAAGCTGGCAAACCAGAGCCAGCAGTTCCACGAGCAGATGATAGGGGCATTCAACAAGGCCGACGAGGTCAAGAAAGAGGCCGACGAATACCACGCCAAGGTTGTCGAGCTTCGCGACAAGATGAGGGATGTTAGGAAGGAACTCCGTGCTCTTGAGAAGAAGATACGCGAGTACGACGAGAAACACAAGGAGCTTATAGCCTATCGCCTCGTCGCTAGGATGCATGCAAGGAAGGATGTCAGCTTTGAGAAGGCCGTTGAGGCCCTTGAGAAGTTCAAGAAGGGCGAGAAGCTCACTCTCGACGAGCTGCTGCTCCTCCAGAGGTACAACCTAGTTTGAGGCCTGACTATGGAGGTCCTTAGGCACGAGGGGCCTGGAAGGCTGGGCCTGGTTAAGTTGGGGGAGCGCTCCTTTGAAACTCCCGCCTTAGTTGGGATAGACTTCACCCTCTCCCCGTTCAACTCCTTCTTCCACCCGGACGGGCCGGGTAGCTATGACTTCAACCTCGCCCCTTCCATCCCCCTTGGTTTCTACACGCCGGGCGAGGTTATTGAGAAGGCCCTCGGAAGGCTCTGGAGCGTGGACTACGGGGGCTTCAACGCCTTCTACTTCCCGGCTTTGAGGAGAACCGAGTACCTGGGGGAGTTCTTCAAGATAATGGAACGATACAGCTTCGAGGCCATCTACCTTGGAAACTCCAAAACCCTCGCCAAGGAGTACCGCTACTTCGTGAGAATTCTAAGGGAACTGCGCGAGAGGTTCCCGAACGTCATGATAATAGCCGATCTGGAACCTTTCTTCTACCCCCTCTCTGTCTATCTCGGGATAGATGCATTCGACACCCGCTCGCTCAGGCTCTACGACTTCGAGGGCAAAGGATTCACCGGGTTCAGCCCGTTCATCTGGAGTGATACTCCGAATTCCTTCGACTTCGCCAGGGAGACCATTACTGAAGTGCGGAAGGCCCTAGAAAGCGGGAAGCTCCGCTACCTGGTGGAGAACTACTTCCCGACCCAGTACCACGCAGGAACTTTGAGAATAGCTGACCTGGAGCACGGGGATTACCTCGAAAAGTACACTCCAATTCAGAAAGAGACCCTCTACTTCATAAGTGACGCCTCGATAAGGAGGCCGGAAGTGAGGAGGTGGCACGAGCGCGTTGAAGAGCGTTTTACCCCACCGAAGAACACCGAGCTTGTACTCCTCTTTCCCTGCTCTGCCAAAAAACCCTACTCATTCTCCCGCTCACACATCCTCTACAGGAAGGCGGTTAAAGACGCCCTCGGCTCTGGAATTTTCAGGGTTCACGAGTTGATCTTAACTTCCCCGTTCGGCGTCGTCCCGCGCGAGTGGGAGTGGCTGGCCAAGTACGACATAGTCGTTACCGGCCACTGGAGCGAGGAGGAGATAAAGCCGGCGGCAGAGCTTCTGGCCAAGATCCTTGAGAAGTACCCTAAGGATGTCCCGGTTATAGCTCACCTCGACGAAGCATACGTCGAAATCGCGAGGCTCGCCTCCAAAATGACCGGAAAGGAGATAATCTTCACGGAAGTGAAGAACGGCACGACGAGTAACGAAAGTTTGAAATCCCTCGCCGAGACGCTGAAGGAGTTTGAGATTGAAGGAACCAAGGAAGACAGAACCTATCGCTACTTTGAGAACATAAGGAAGGTCTTCGACTTTCACTTTGGCTCTGGAGCAGGAGAGGCCGTTCTCCCTGAGACAGGAAAGGTCAAAGGCTCAAAGATGCTCCGCCTCTTCGTTGGTAACCAGCAGACCGGGACCTTCAAGGACGGCGTTATAAGTGTCACACCCTTTGGAATGGGGCGCATCTACGATAGGCTCAAGGCCTACTGGGTGAAAGTTGACTTCGATCTCAGGGGAGACGTCTTCGCGGTTGGCGTTGATGAGGCGGACGAGAGGATAAGGCCCAACGACATCGTTGGCATAGTTCGCGATGGTACCGTTGTGGCCGTTGGGAAGGCCGTTCTATCTGGAGAGGAGATGGTTCGCTCTAAAAAGGGCGTCGCTGTCAAGGTAAGGAAGAGAGCGTAACGCCTAAAAACCTCTCTTCCCTCCTCCCACCATGCCTAAGCACTTTCGCAGGGGAGTCAAGAGGGAGCACCACTTTCTCAAGGATCTTGAGAAACCGCTTGAGGAGATAGCCCGAATTCCGGGAGTTAAAAAGGTTATCCCGGGCAGGATATACGCCAGCGATTCACGGGGCTTCGAGATAAAGGTTTCCCGCGAGACGAAAACGGGGTTAAAACTCATAGCCAAGAGTGATGGCTCCGTCCAGGAGGTTTTCCTGGTTGTGGATAAGGAGGACCGTGAAGCCGTGCGGGAGGCTGTATCCAGTATGTTCTGACGACCGAAACTTTTTTAATTCCAGTTTTTAACTCTCACCGTGGTGAGATTTAATTTAAAATTCAGGTTATCCACTTACGACTTAACTGCGGTTACCGTTGGGGTATTTTACTCGCTCATCATGGTTCATCTAAGCTTTCTTAAGTTTAAATACTTCCGCTACTCTAGTTTTGACTTGGGCATATTCACCCAGTCGCTTTATTCGGCCCTCCATGGGGGGTTCTTTTTCAACACTCTTGAGTGGCAGTTCCATGATGTTTCGACTCATTTCGGGGTTCACTTCCAGCCCGTTCTTTTTCTGTTGGTTCCGATTTTCTGGATTCATCCCTCGGCGGTTACACTTCTCGTAGTTCAAAGTCTGGCCCTGGGCTTCTCGGTTATCCTCGCATATGCTCTAGCAAAGAAAGTCCTCGGAGAGAAATTGGCCCTCCCATTAACGGTTCTTTACGCCTCTAATTCCTCGCTTGTTGGAATAAACCTATTCGAGTTCCATCCCGTTTCTCTTGCGGTTCCGCTGTTTCTACTCGCTTCCATCTTTCTCGTCGATAAAAGGGAGTGCGCCTTCATCATGACGTCCTTTCTGATCCTCTTGGTGAAGGAAGATGCGTTTCTTGGAGTTGCCTCACTGGCCATGTGGTGGGCAATCCGTGACGGTCTCTCCTTTGAGGGACTAAAGAAAAATTCACGCTTTGTTATCCTCGCGGCTCTTGCCGTCCTGTATGGTATCATCGTTATCAAGCTCGTGGTTCCCTACTTTGGAAGGGGCTACATCTACAGTAATCTCTACCAACACGTTCACATAACCGGAAGAAAGCTCACCTACTTCCTTCTTTTCAATTTGAGCTTTGGACTTTTACCACTCTTTCTCCCACGTAATTGGCTTCTCCTGGCTCTTCCCTGGCTTGAAAGCCTCCTGGCCTCGCGGGCAAGCCAGTACACCTTTGGCTTTCACTATCCTTACATGCTTGTTCCTCTTTCCTTTGTTGGGGCCGTCTTTGCACTTAGAGAGGTTGATATCAGAAAGATCCTTTCGGTTTTGTTCGTCCTTGGGTTCATGACGTCGTGGGCGACGATGCCTGTTACTGGAAAACCGCCGAAGGGGCAGTTCTCTATGGTTTACTACTCTGTCTTTGAACCGATTCCCGGCTACAAAACGGCCTGGAAAGTTGTTGGTGCCCTCCTTGAGACTAACCTTTCCGTCTACACTCAACCAGCTTTTTATCCCGCTTTAACCTCCAAGCAGAATGTATACGTCTATCCCGCTAAAACCGTGCCTGATTTGGTGTTGGTGGATATGAAAACGTATCGGGGTCGTGTGTACCTTAAGAGACTGAAGGAAATGGTAAAGGCCGAATACGTTCGCGTTTACTCAAGAGACGGGATAGAGGTTTATATAAGGTCGGGTTTAAAGCTCCCTCCTCCCCTCAAAGAACTCCACTAATTCCTCATCGCTTATCTCATCGTCTGCACCTGTGTAGCCGAGTTCTCCCCTTTGGAGTTCTATCAGGCCTGGAGTAAGCAAAAGCCTTCCGTCCAGTTTGGGCACCGCGTAGTGGAGGGTTATCTCGCTGAACTCATCGAGCCTTATCGTCGGGTTCTCCTCGTATTCAATCTCCTCCAGCCTTTTGCCGTCCGCTATGAGCCTCGCCACTATCGAAGCCCCGTCTATTGAGTACTGGGGTTTTCCTATATGTCTCACCTTAACGCCCTTCATCCTCGACGTTATGAACTTCTTCGTTCTGCCCCTCGGAACCGCATCGCCGAGTATTCCACCAACGACTATCATCGTATCCTCTTCTACATCTTCGGGCTTAAGCTTCTCCCCCGCCTGAAGGTCAAGGACTATGAGCTTTGAGCGGTTGAATGGGAAGCGGGTAACGCTCTCCGTTACGACACTCCCCAGCTTCGCCAGCCTTTTCCTCTCGTCTCCGCGGACGTTCGTGAAGACGAGCTTATCCTTCCACCACTCAGCCACGTGACTGTACTCCAGCCAAAGCCACTCGCTTATATCCTCGAGGTGCTCGATTATCAGGTATGGCATGCTCCCACCGTTTCCCATTGGAAACCTTTTTTAAAAGCCCTGCGGTTTTTCCAGTTATGCCGTTCCGCGAGAAGTATGCAAGAATTGCTAACTATTATGATTCGCTTGAAAAGCCCCTTGACGGGTTTTTTGTCCCCTGAGACAGAGGGCAATCTCGTTCATCAGGAGAAAGCGCGTTCTTGAGGTGGGCATTGGGGTAGGCAAGACTCTGCAGTATTACCCAAAGGAGGTGGAACTGTGTGGAATCGATGCCGTTCCGGAGGCGCTTGAGATTGCCAGGAAAAAGGTGGGAGAACTCGGTCTCAATGCCTGCTTCAGGGGGGCCGACGTCGAGAACCTGCCCTTCCCCGATGAAATCTTCAATACTGTCATCAGCTCCTTTGTCTTCTGCACCGTTCCCGACCCGGAGAGTGGCATGAATGAAATCTTCCGCGTTCTGAAACCCGGTGGGCGGGCGATCTTCCTCGAGCACACAAGGAGCGATTCGAAGCTGGTCGATTGTCTCTTCCTCTGGCCGATGAAGCTTATCCTCAAACCCCTTCTCGACGACGACACCCTCAGGGATACCCACCTTCTCGTCAGGCGATACTTCGAGGTTGAGCATAAGGAGAGCTACTACCATGGAATCGTTCGTCTTATAGTTGGGAAAAAGCCCTCAGGTGGGGATCAGGTTGATTAGCCCCCCAGGCCGAGGGCGTCCCTTATCCAGAGGGATATGAGACCTATCTTCGGGAAGACGAAGAGGGCCTTGTCCTCGACGGCATAGGCTGGAACGCAGGGTATTTCGCCGTATTTCGTTGGATACGGCGGGTCAGGAACGGGATTGTTGTCCCCCCATGTTAGGAAGCACTTCTCTGTCTTCCCCCCGAGGTTTACCTCGCTTATCTCCCTAACTCTATGGATTATCGGGTACTCGTAGCCGGGGCGCTTGTAAACTACGACGTCGTTGACGTGGATGCTGTTTATGTTGTTCATATTAATCCCCTCAAGCAGAACGACGTCGCCGCGATAGAAAACGGGTTCCATCGAGCCGCTGACGACTATAACGAGCGGAGAATCCGTGTGGAGGGCAAATTTGAGGCCGTATTCAAAGGCGAAAACCGCCACTATAACTATCAAAACCCATGCGAGTTCCTTCTTCCATCCGTCTTCCATCTTAGGGCCTCCATAAATGTGCTTATTCTCACAGGGATGGCACCTATTGCGGTGCAGGTCTCGAGGCTGACGCCCCTCCCGGTCACGTCCATGTGGTGGCGAGCCAACTTAAAGGTTTCCTTTGGAAGTCCGTGCCTTCCGAGCCCCACCAGTAGAAGAAAGCTCTCGCCCCTCAGTGCCCGCTCCGCCACTTCAAACGGAGTTATAGACTTATCGGCAGAGGGTTTCCTTGTCGTGGCAACTACCGTCCCGAACTGGGGTGAGAATCCTTTCTCGGGGAATTCGAGCAGGTGAAAGGCGTTTTTCCCAGCCAGATCTATGAGGTATTCTCCCCTTTCCCCCACCGTTGTGTGCTTCCTTATCTCCTCCGCAACGTCTGGTGGCCTTCCCTTTAACGGAAATCCTATCAAGGCTAGGTGGAAGCCGTAGGCGTAGGCGATAGGCCCGGCCCTCGCTATGGCCCTTAAATGGGCTTCGTGGAGTTTCTTCTTGTCGTACGTGTTGTAAAGCGCGAGAGTCAGCATGGCTACCACATGGAATGGCCGACAAAGATTTATAAGGATTTGGCGCGGATTTTTAGCTTGATATGACAACGCTTGATGATGTGGTACCTCTGATTGAAAGGGGACAGTATGAAGAAGCCCTTGAGAGAATAGCGGAGCTTGATGACCCTCTTGACCGGATTGACGCTATCACCCGCATCATACGCGGGGTTTACAACAACGGACCTTTGGAGTGGATACCAGAGCTTGTTGATGACGCCGCTTACGTAATTGAAGGGGCCGATGATCCCTCGGATAGGGTTGCAGGGTACGCACTCCTTGCTTCGACCCTGGCCGCTATTGGTTACACCGACGAGGTTGTGGACTTCTTTGATCTCGCCGTTGCCGAGGCAGACTCCATAGATAACCCCGTTGACAGAGCGGTCTCAACGTCGATACTCGCATATTACCTCGCGATCTCAGGTTATTCCGAGCAGGCGCTGGAAACGTTCAACGCCGCCTTTGATGCCCTCGTGGGTGCCGAGGCAGCCTACAGGCTCAAGGTCGATGGGATGATGAGGATAGCCGAGCTTATGGAGAAGGCCGGTGATGGACTGCCTTCCAAGGACGCGCTGGAGTTTTACAGGGCCGCTTTCGATATATTCGACAAGCTCAGTGTCAACCAGAGAGCGGCTATGGTCGAGAAGAAGATAGAGCTTGCAAAGACCGTTTACGACGTCGGGCTGCCTTTCATCAGGTCAGCAGTTCTTGAGGGCAGAAACCGCTATGCCCTCGCACTGATAGACAAGATGTACAGTGGAGTTGCTAGGTTTATAGGCTACCTTGAGGTCTCCCTCTGGTTGAAACGGGTTAACAATCCTGAGTATCTTGATATAGTGAGCGAGGCTTTTAAGAAGTGCACCTCCTCGCGCTTTACTGACTCAAATGTTCGGATTATAGTCAGGCTCCTCACCGAGCTTGGAAACCTTAAAGAGGCCCTGAAATTCGCCGCTGGAATTGTGGACCTCCGTAAGAAGAGCGAGGCCCTGAAAGTCATAGCCTTTGAGCTCCTCACCAGGGGCGACTACGAGGCCGCCCTTAAGATCGTTGAGAGCATCCCTGACCCCGCCGTCAGGGATGAGGCTATGATAGAGATAAACGCCGTGAGGGGAGAACGGTGATATTTGATGCCCACTCGGACATACCAACCCTCGTCTACGCTGAGCGCTCCAAGGGTCACTCCGGTGTCCTCGAGGAGAACTTCGACCGCTTCTTTAGAAACGTTTCCGCGAGGGTGATGGCCGTCTGGACGCCTCCGAGGAGACGGAAGGACGCGGTTGAATACGGACTCAGCGTGGTTAACGCTCTCTTGAACGACATTGCTGAGAGCAGGCACTTTGAACTCGTTACGAATGTTGATGGGATGGATTCCGCCATAGAACACGGGAGAGTGGCCCTGTGGCTTGGACTCGAGGGGGGAGAGCCAATAGGGACGAACCTTGACCTCCTGAAGGTCTTCCACCGGCTTGGACTTAGGGTTTTAACCCTGACGTGGAGCCTGAGAAACGCCATAGGCGACGGCGTCTTTGAGAGGACCCGCGGCGGGCTTACCAACTTTGGCGTTGAAGTTGTGGGGAAGGCAGAGGAGCTTGGAATAATCATCGATCTGAGTCACATAAACGAGGCCGGCTTCTGGGATGCGCTTGATGTCACCTCCTTTCCGGTTATAGCCTCTCACTCCAACGCGAGGGCACTCTGCGACCACCTGCGGAACCTGACGGACGAGCAGTTGAAGGCCATAGCGGAGCGCGATGGTGTTGTCGGTGCCGTTGCAGTCCCAAGCTTTGTCGATCCTGAGAAGCCCACCATTGAGCGCTATGTCGAGCACATCACCTACATGGTTGACCTTATCGGTTATGAACACGTTGGCCTCGGCTTCGACTTCGTCTACTACCTTCCCGGCTGGAGTGGTAGGAGCGTTGAGGGCTTCGAGGACGAGTCTAGGATACCGCGTTTAATCGAGATGCTCAATGAGAGGTTCAGTGGAAAGGAGGTCGATGCAATCACCTTTGGAAACTTCAGAAGGGTCTTTGAACGAGTGGTGGGGTGATACCATGCTTGAATTCCTGTTAGATGCTATCAGACCTGGTGAAACTGCCCTGATCGAGTACGATCCCCTCTCAAGCCCGGAGTTAGCGTTCCGTGAGATAGTTGAGAGGTACTCCTCCCTTGGCTATCCAATCCTGGTGGTTGATATACTCGACACGCTCCACCTCTTTATGGAGCACCTCCGCGTTCGCGGCTTCTCCATCCCACTAGATGCGTTCAGCGTCGTCAAAGAGGGTGGGAGGGTAAGGGTTGGCAACATACTCGGTGAGGTTCCACCCAGTATTGACTTTGAGTACCACATTGCCAGGTACTCCAAAGCGGTCAGGGACTTCTTCATGAGGAACGCTGGCTTACCCAGGGTCGTCATCGTCTTGGGGCTTGAGAAGTTTATCTATCCCTTCCAGGACGATGCTACTTCCCTTGAACGCTATTTTGAAGTCATTGAGCGCCCGCTGATTGCACCGGAGAGCAAGCTCACGTTCCTCTTCCTCAACAAGGGTGTGGTGCGTAGGGAGGTTCTCAAGAGCCTAGAGGCTGATAAACAGCACGTCGTTGAGGTAACACCTGAGACTGCACTGATTAAAACCGAGGCCCCGTTTATCAGGCTCTCAGAGGGCATAACCGGTGATGGTCTTGCGGTCTTTGAGTATACCCCAACGATTCCTAAGGGTTCCACTCTTCTTGAGATACTTAGGACCGTGGACGGTGGGGTGGTCGCAGTTGATATCGTTGACATAGGGGTTACCTTCTGGAAGGTGGCTGGTATGGGTTCAGTGGAGCTTAAGAACCTATTCGACAACATGCGGGTAATAAAGATTGGAGGTAGGACCGAGTGGGGTGTTGTAATCCTAAAGCTTGACCCAAGGAGCGACCCAGCAGTGATAATTGAAAAAATCTCACGGAAGCTCGACCAATTTGAGGGCACGATATTGATGTTTGGAATCGAGCACCTTCCACGGATACACGGTGGTTCCCCGCGCGTGGTTCTGGGGATGTTTGACTATGTGTCCGCCTCTCTCTGACAGGAATAAGCGCATCATATGCTTCATCAACCGGGAACTGTCCGACCGGGGATTCTTGGCGCTTCTTGAGGATGCAGCCACATCGGTTGTGGATCTCTCATCTGGGACACTGACTCTAAAGAAGGTACTCAGAGGCCCCTCCACAGGAACCCCGGGCTCCTGAGCATTTTTCTCCTCTTGAGTACCCCGGGTATGTTGAGGACACTGACACGGTTCAGTATTTTTTCCCTGCTTTTCCTGCTCCTTCTCCCGCTGACGAGGACTACGGGGGTTCTCGCCCTTCCACCCTTCTCCCCATTAATCTTATATGAGAGTCTTCTCAGGATCTCTCCTTCCTTAAGAGCCCTGCCTTTGTTCTTCCCTGCGCGGTAGGCCTTGAGTGCCTCACCCAGCTTTCCAGAGTGCTCGGCCCAGTTGAGGACAAGTCTCTTAAGCTCGTTTCCCCTCCCGACCCACTCGGAGCTTCCAGTGTACCCTATCCAGTAGCCCGCTAGGAAAGCCTTCCTAACCGGATCCTCCTCCAGCTTCACTTCTTCAATCCGCGGCGGCTTTTTCATTCTCCTTCCTCCCCCACGACCTTAAGCCCGCGGGAGGAAAACCTGAGTGGGAGTATCCCCGTATCGTGTTTTGTCCTGCGCATCTTGAGAACCTGTATCCCTCGAACCATTCTCCCGGATGAGTCGTCCATAAAGTAGTGGAGCAGTATAACACCGTCCGCGAGGTAGTGTTCGTCGGTGTACTTGTCCATGTCCATCAGCTCAGTAACGAGGATGGCGGTTATGCCCATTTCCTCTATTGCCCTTATAAAATTCGCGAGCTGTGCCCTCTTTTCGGCAGGGTTTGTGTTGTGGAATTCTATCGCGCTGAGGGGGTCTATCACCAGGCGGTTTACCTTTTGAAATCCAGCCAGCTCTTTGATGCTCATCAGAACGCTTCCCCAGGTTGGGGGTTTTCCGGCTCCCTTCCAGAGCGTTTTTCCATAGTCGTGAAGAACTATCCTCCCAGACTTCACGTAGCTCCATATGGAAGGGTCAAAACGGGCAACGTCTTTAACCGCCTCGTTAGGGTCGTGGATGAGCGAGATGTAGGCGGTGTTCTCTCCCCTCCTCGCGCCTTCTAGGAGAAACTGCATTGCAAATGTTGTCTTCCCGCTTCCCGGGGGTCCCACAAGCAGGTAGGTCTTCCCTGCTAACAGACCGCCCTCGACGAGTTCGTCAAAGCCTATTATGCCCGTTGGCATCCGTTCAGGCAGCAGATCCATGCACCTCACCCCGGCACCGTATTAAGACTTCAACCAGCAGATATAAAAGGGTTTTCACGACGTAATGCTCCGGTGGAAACGGTGGATGAAGTGTACTTCCTCACCCCCAAGGACGCGAGGAGGTTAATCCTCTCCAAGGGGAGGGTGAAACTCAACTTAGACCTCAGGAAAACGAACAGGACATTTGAAATTCTCCTAAAAGGCGGGGAGTTCGTCTTTCCAGATGGGACTAGGGTTGAAATGGGAGTAATCGAGAGGATCGCAAGAGATGACGATACCGTTTACTTCGTCAAAAGCGGAGTTTATAAGGCGGCGATAGCTTGTGAAGGTTATTACAAGCTTGTCCCAACGATTCCACCGACGATAGAGATAAACGGCATAAGAATGCACAGGACGAAGGAAACCAACCCCCTCCAAGATACGAGGGACAAGGTGAACGCGGTGAAGCCTGGGGAGGGTGAGACTGTCCTTGACACCTGCATGGGGCTCGGTTACACTGCCATAGAGGCCTCAAAGCGGGGGGCGTACGTCATAACGATTGAGAAGGATCCCAACGTGATTGAACTCGCCAGGATAAATCCCTGGAGCAGGGAACTGTTCACCGGTGGGAGGATCCAGGTAGTTCAGGGAGATGCGTTCGATGTGGCGAAGCGCTTTAAGGACGAGAGCTTTGATGTCGTAATCCACGACCCACCACGCTTTTCTTTGGCCGGTCAGCTTTACTCGAAGGAGTTCTACCGCGAGCTGTTCAGGGTTTTGAAGCCGGGAGGGAGGCTCTTCCATTACGTAGGTAACCCTGGGAGAAAATACAGAAAAAAAGACCTCCCTCGGGGGGTAATGGAGCGCCTGAGAAGGGTCGGATTTGTGGACGTTAGAAAGGTGGAGGAAGCACTTGGAGTAGTCGCAGAAAAGCCAAAAAGGGGAAAGTAAAGTCAGTCCCCCCTGATTTCAGAATCTTCTCGGCGTCGAAGCCCTCCTTGTACTCCTTTAACTTCCTCTCAAAGAACTCGATGAAGAGCTTGTAGCGCTTGGAGCGGTGTCTCGGGCTTCCCCTCATGCTGTGACCGTGTGGGCCCTTCTTGAATATCGCGATGTAAGCTTCCTTGCCGAGGTCTTTTAGCACGTGGTAAAACATCAGACTCTGGTCGAGCGGACAGCGGTAGTCTTCAAGGCTATGGATGAGCAGGAGCGGCACCTTAACGTTCTTCGCGTAGAAGAGAGGGCTTAGCTTCCTGTAGTTCTCGTTCTCCAGCGGGTTCGGCCCGATGACTTCAACGTCGTACCAGAGGCCTACGTCGGAGAAGGCGTGGCTCGTCAGCCAGTAGCTTATTCCGTTCTCGCTTATTCCTGCCTTAAAAAGATCGCTCTGAGTTAAAGCCCAGTTCGTCATGAAACCGCCGTAGCTTATGCCCGTTATTCCAACGCGCTCCCTGTCGGCTTGCGGCTCAAGCTTAAAGAACTCCTTGATACCGTTCATAATATCCTGGAAGTCTTCCAGGCCCGTTCTCTCAAGGACTCTAAGCGCAAAGTCCTCGGTGTAGCCGTCGCTGCCGCGTGGGTTCACGAAAGCGACGTAGTAGCCCTTGCTTGCCATCAGCTGCATTTCGTACTTGAAGTAGTGGCCGTACATCCCCTTTGGTCCGCCGTGGGCGAAAACAATGACCGGTGCCTTCTCTTCTTCCTTCAGCTCGGGCTTGAGATACCAGCCGTCTATCTCAAGATCCCCTCTCTTGAACCTGAAGTGTCTTGGCTCGAAGGTTTTCAGCTTTGAGAATATCGGCCCGTTGTAGTCCGTTAGTTGCTTAAGCTTGCCGTCGTAGATATAAAGCTCTCTCAGCCTCGTCGCGGTATCAATGAGGGCTGCGACCTTTCCTTCGTGGGCGTCGAAGCCCATCACCCAGTGGTCACCGACTGTTATCGGTTTCACCTCGCCGTCCCAGAGGTAGAGGTTCACCCTTCCTGCATCCGCGAGCGTGAAGTAGGCCTTTCCGCCGTCGAGCCTAGCCTGCCCCGCGCTGAGTGGCCCTTCATAGACCGACTTGAGTCCCCCGTCCCAGATGTAGAGCCAGTCATGCTCGCTCATGAAACGCTTTTCTTTCTTCCCATGGAGGAGTAGGCTTTTCCCGTCGGAATCGACAGCCTCGAAGGAGACCCTTTCAAAGAGTTTCTTTTCTTCACCTTCATTCCACAGGAGAATATCCCAGAACTTGAAGAGAGCTGGCTTTGAGTCCTCCCGGTGCGGGATGTTCACAGCTATCGCATCGCCGTGCCAGATTCCACTGGAGAAGCGGGGCTTCTCGAACTCTTCGATTATCTCCTCACTCTCAGTGTCAAGCACCCAGAAAGTAGTTTTTTCACCGTCCAAGAATCCCATACCGTCGAACCAAGCTGGAATGTCGTCCTCAAAGACGAAGTCATCGTCGTCGCGTCTCTTGAAGCCGACCACCAAAAGTCGCCTTGAATCATCATTCCACTGGATGGAGCGGATGTTCTTGGCGGTCAAAACGCGCTTGGCACTGAGTGTCTGAAGGTCGGCGACCCATATCTCACTCGCCTTTTTCTCCTCGTTTGATCTCATAAAGGCAAGCTTCCGTCCATTTGGAGAAATCCTGGGCATTGATGCGTTATCAACGAAGCGCCTTGAACCGGTTTTAAGGTTTTCAATGACAATGGTGCTCTCGTACTTGTTGTCCTCCATGTTGGCCTTGGTCAAGGTATAAACAGCGAGGCTGCCGTTTATCCTTGGGTCGCCAAGGTAGGCAAATCTAGAAAATGTCTTCTCATCCCATTCGATATTGCTCATAACGGTATCACCTATCTATGAGAGAGGTTTAAAAGTATATAAGGCTAACCCCAGGCCAGGTGGGTTTATGAAAGAAGAATACGCGGTTGGAATCCTTCTCACGGTCGGAATCGCTATCTCACTGCTCTTTAGGACGTACTTAGGTATAGCCTTTGCCGCTGTGGTGATACCCCTCTACCTGACGTACATAGCCCGCGATCAGAACATTCTGGCAAAGTCCCGGCTCTACGATAGGGACCTCTTTCTTATGATAGGGATAACGGCAACCATCTTACTCGGCTTCAACCGCCTCTGGGCTCCGAGGGTGGGGCTTGTCGCCCTTGCCGTTGTCATACCCCTGTTGGCACTCTACGTGGATAGGTTAAAGGCTGGAAAGGAGGCTCAAAAGGTTTGAGAGTCTTCCCGTTCTCTTGTATTTAGTGAGCTCGCCTCTCAGCGATAAAAGGAAATCTTCATCCACCCCAAACTTCTTTCTTAACCTCTTTGAAATGATGTTGTCATTTAGGAAAAGCATGGCTATAGCAGAGGTCAGGTTCTTTGGCTTCCTCCAACCGGCCTTCTCGAAGTCTATTATATAAACATCCTCCCCGATTATTATGTGTTTTCCTCCTTGTATCTGCCCGTGGTCAAGGCCGAGCCTGTCAAGCAGGGCGGTTTTTTCGACTATCTTGAAGATGTGGCGTCTCTCAAGGTCTGCCTGTAGTATTATCTCCCCTTTGGCGAACTCCCTGATGATGTAATCGAGGTTTTCAAATCTCCCGTAGGCAAAGAGGGGCGGTGTTACTCCAAAGGGTTCAATCACCCTTACTAGCTCCGCCTCCCGCTTGAAATTCTGCCTCGGCGAATCAGGTCTCTGCAGCTTGATAACGACCCGCTTTCCGTCCATTTCGCCCAAAAAAACCAGTCCCGTGGTTCCCTTTGAGTAGGGTTTAACCTCGGTGATTCCGAGGGATTTGAGGTGAGAAAGAAAATCCTCGAGGAGCGAACCGCTTATGATGTGATCGAACATGTCCCTCGATAGACTTAAATACCTGCGGGATAAAATACTTTTGGTGATAACCATGGTGACGGCTTTTATTCTGATGGTTACGGCCGCTGGAAAGGAAAGGGAAGTTATGGAAAAGCTTCTTGCCATGCCTGAGGTTAAGGAGGCCTACGTGGTCTATGGGGAATACGACCTCGTCGTCAAGATCGAAACCGACACGCTGAAGGGCCTTGACCAGTTCATAACCGAGAAGATAAGGAAAATGTCTGAGATCCAGATGACCTCGACGATGATAGCCATCTGAGACTCTTGTTCTTCTCTTGTCATTCTTCCGTTGGTTATTTAAAGAAAAGAGTTACTCACTTGTTCATCATGAGCCTTATTCTTTCCGCCGCGTCCTTTGCCTTGTCTGAGATATTGCTGAGTGTTCTCGCCACGTTGAGAATGTAAAGACCGTCGCCCCAGCTCAGACTGCCCTCCATCTCGAAGACCTTTTGCATAAGCTTGGTGTCGAGGCCGTCTATTTTGCTCTCAACGCTCTCTATCTCATGGATTATTCCGTACTCCTCCGCTATCTCCTTCTCTGCAAAGCCGCTCTCTATGACCCTGTCCATCTGGACTATCGCCTTGTGAACTAGCTTCGCCGCCTTTATGCTCTCCACCCCCATCTGGATTATGGGGGCCTTCAACTCGTCCGGAACCGCACCGGGCTTCTTCACGAGGAGCCACTTCGCTGTGTCTTCTGCGGCATCGGCCACCTTGTCCTGCATGTGGAGGTAGATAAGAACGTCCTCGCGAGAGACCGCCATCATGAGCTTCGAGTTTAGTGAGTCTCTTATCCCCTCCTTTATTCTGTCTGCGACGTCCTCAAGGCGGTCCACCTCAACAGCCAGATCCCTCATCTCCTCGTAATTTCCGTTGTACCAGGCGTTAATTGCCTTTTCAAGGGTTTCAACCGTTTCCAGAACGGCCTCGGAGTGTTTTATCAGAGGTTTAAACGGGCTTTTTGCAAAGAGTTTCATCCAGACCTGCATGCTATCACCCCACCAACAGGAAGACCTTGAATATGACCGCGCTTATCGCGGCGGCAACCGGAACGGTAACGAACCACGAGATGATTATATCCTTCAGTATTGAAGTGTTTATCGCCTTGACGCCCCTGGCCAGCCCAACGCCGACGACGGCGCCGACGACAACGTGAGTTGTGGAGATTGGCATTCCGAGCCAACTGGCTACGAGAATAACCGTAGCGGCCGAGAAGTCTATTGAAAAGCCTCTCGTGTTCGTCAGCTCTGTTATCCTCTTCCCCACGGTTTCCATGACCTTGTAACCGTAGGTGAATATCCCAATCGCAATGCCAAGGCCCCCGAGGGCCAGTATCCACCTTGGAACCGGAACCTCCATGCCTTTTAAACCCATCGATAGGACAGCGTATGCGGCCGCTATCGGTCCGACGGCATTGGCGACATCGTTGGAGCCGTGGGCGAGGGCAACATAGGCCGACGTAACAACTTGCACTTTTCTGAATATCCTCTCGACGCCGAGGTAAGGGTCCTTCGGCCTGAAGCGGACCTTTATGAGCGCGTAGCTGAGGATGAAAATCGCGAAACCCACGGGAATTCCGTAAAAAACCATCCCTTTAAGCAGGTTGGAACCGTGGAGAACTTTGATATAGAACATCGTTCCGATAACGACGAACGCCAGCCCGGTCCAGAAAGGCGCCCAGCGCCTGGCACTTCCGAGCGGGTCCTCTCGGGCCAGTATGCTCCGCTTCACCGCCAGAAACACGAAGAACGCAACGATCGCGCCGAGTATTGGGGAGAGTATCCAACTGAGGACAACCTGTCCTAACTTCCACCAGTCCACTATGGCCGTTCCTGCATAGACGAGGCCGTAGCCAACGACACCACCGATTATCGAATGGGTTGTTGAAACTGGCAGTCCGTTGTAAGTCGCGAAGATGAGCCATATACTTGCCGCAAGGAGTGCCGCAAGAGAGCCGTAGACGATGACCATGGGATTGTGTATCATGTTGATGTCGAGTATTCCCTTCCTTATTGTCTCGGTAACGCTCTTGCCAAAGAAGTACGCCCCAATGAAGTTCATCAGACCGGCTATGACCGCGGCCTGCTTGGGAGTTATGGCCTTCGCACCCACCGCAGTTCCCATCGAGTTCGCGACATCATTGGCACCAATGTTCCATGCCATCCAGAAACCAAGGGCTATCGTTATCAGCAACCATGCGTCCATCGTGTTCACCGGAACTGGTAACGAAAAATCTATAAATATCTTGCCGCAGTAGAATATAGTTTGATTGACATCTCTATATAGCACTATAGAAAATATTGGGAGAAGTCAAGGCTGAACCTTCATCGGCTTCACTGAGATGGTTCCGTTGGCCTCCATCGTTAGTCTGACGTAGTGGTAGAAGCCGCCCTGATCAGGTGGAGCGTAGAGCGGTGCACCGCCGCCACCGGTTATGAGCATCTGGACACCGTCCTCCTCGCCGTACCAGTATATGTGGATGTGGCTGAAAATTCCAAAGGCGTTGTACGCCTTCATCATGGTCAGGAGCCTCTTCCCATCCTTTGGATTCATGGAGTGGTGGCCGTTGGACCGTGGGTCTACCGGCGGGGCGTGGAGAACTAGGACCGGTCTCTGGCCGCTCTCATTAGCGAGCTTCATCTGCCCGTCAATCCATTTGAACGTCTCGTTGTTGAGTCCGTAGTTGTCCTCGACGTCGTTAATGATGATGTAACGGTACCCCCCGAGGCTGAAGGCGTAGTTGCTTGGGCCAAAGATGCGGTGGAATATGCTTATCCCGTCACCCTGGTACTCGTGGTTGCCGGGGGCGACGAATATCGGCTTGTTCCACTTCCAGACCTTGAGAAGGGCCGCCCACTGTTCAACGGTTCCCGAGTAAACGAGGTCACCGCCGTCTATGATGAAGGCGCCCTTATCCTCGTTGATGTCGTTGCGTATCTTCAGGAATACCCCCGGCGGTTTAACCCCGCTTGGCGGCCTGTGGTCCCCGAAGGCCAGAACGGTGTAGTTGCTCACGTTCTTCGCAACTAGGGAGAAACTCGTCTTATCGGTTGTGAACTCGACGGTGGTGTTGCCCACAACTCTCGCGTTTGAAGGGAGGATCATAAATTTGAGCTGTTTCATAAATAATAACAAACAAAACTTTTAAATATTTTTGGCACTAACTTCTTTTGGGCGAGAGCGGTGAGGCTTTACCGGACTGGTGAAGTCGCAAAGAAACTCGGAGTTTCCAAGATGACAGTCCTCCGCTGGATTAAATCGGGAAAACTCAAAGCCCACAGGATTGGCAAAGAATACCGCGTTCCGGAAAGCGAAATCAAGAGGATTCTTGAAGGCAAAATCCCCGATAAAGTCGTGGTTTACGCCAGAGTCCCAAGCCGGGACCAAAAAGAAGACCTTGAGAGACAAGTAGAATACCTCAAGAACTACTGCTCCTCCAAAGGTTATCAAGTGGCTAAAATTCTTACGGACATTTCATCAGGCTTAAACGAGAACCGGAGGGGATTAAAACAGCTCTTCAAACTCGTCGAGAGCGGAGAGATAACCAAAGTCGTGATAACTTACAAGGACAGACTTACTCGCTTCGGCTTCAGATACCTTGAACAATACTTCAACTCTCACGGCGTTGAAATTGAAGTAATTTTTGACGAGGAGGACAAAACTCCAGAGAAGGAGTTGGTCGAAGACCTTTTGGCCATCGTAACTTCCTTCGCCGGAAAGCTTTATGGCATGCGTTCTCACAAGAAAAAACGCCTCGTCGAGGCGGTAAAGAATGCCCTCAGAGACGATTAAACTCACTGCCAAATTCAAGCTGAAAGAAACACCCGGAGGGTTAGACGAGCTTTTCCGGACTTATCGTGAAATCGTGAATTTTCTAATCGCTTACGCTTTCGAGAACAAGGTTACGAGCTTTTACCGACTGAAGAAAGAGACTTACAAGAGTTTGCGGAAGGAGTATCTGGAACTCCCAAGCCATTATCTTTACACGGCCTGCCAGATGGCGACGGCGATATTCAAAAGCTTTAGGAAGCGTAGGAAAAAGGGCAAAGCCAAAGGGAAACCGGTCTTCAAAAAAGAAGTCATAATGCTGGACGACCACCTCTTCAAACTCGACCTTGAGGCGAGAATAATAAAACTCTCCACTCCTAAAGGGAGGATTCAACTGGAGTTTTACCCGACCAAGTATCACGAGCGGTTTAAGGACTGGAAGGTTGGACAGGCCTGGCTGGTGAGAACTCCAAAAGGAGTCTTCCTGAACGTTGTATTCTCAAAAGAAGTCGAGGTTAGGGAGCCTAAGGCCTTTGTCGGTGTGGATTTAAACGAGAATAACGTAACGCTTAGCCTTCCTAACGGGGAGTTTGTCCAAATCATCACTCACGAGCGGGAGATTAGGACGGGTTATTACGTGAAGAGGAGAAAGATTCAGAGGAAGTTGAGGAGTGGGAAACGAAGAAAAGAGCTTCTGGAAAAGTATGGGCAAAGGGAAAGAAACAGGCTGAATGACTTGTATCATAAGCTGGCCAATAAAATCGTTGAGCTGGCGGAGAAGTATGGTGGTATTGCTCTGGAGGATTTGACTGAAATCAGGGATTCGATTAGGTATTCGGCTGAAATGAATGGTCGTTTGCACAGGTGGAGTTTTCGCAAACTCCAGTCAATCATCGAGTACAAGGCTAAGCTGAAGGGCGTTAGGGTTGTCTTCGTGAATCCTGCTTACACTTCTTCCCTGTGCCCGGTATGTGGGGGAAAACTAAGCCCGAATGGGCATAGGGTTTTGAAGTGTTCAAAGTGTGGTTTTGAGGCCGACCGTGATGTGGTTGGAAGTTGGAATATTCGTTTAAAAGCCTTGAAGATGTGGGGAGTTTCCGTTCCCCCCGAAAGCCAGCCGATGAAGAAGGGAGGCTGGAAGGTTAGTCGTAACGAGGCTTACAAACTTTACGCAAGTTACGACTAACCAGAACGGTTGACGTTCTCCAGAACGTAAGTAATGGGGACGTTCTTCGGATTCTCAACCTTAACGCTCATGTTGAAACCGAGGGCGTGAATGTGAACGGTGGAGCCGTTGACGAGCCTAATGAAGCCGCCCTTAACTGTCACGTTCTCCCCATCGACGACGCGCCAGTAGTAAATGAAGGGTTCAACCGTGGCGAAAGGCTCAATCGTCCAGTACTCCCCTTTATCCGGAACCCCGTTCCAGTTGGTGTCCCCGATAACTTTCAGGATGATGCCCTCAAACTGACCGCGTCGGACGACATCCCCGGTTGGAACCTTAGCCCCGTCCTTGAGCTTCATAGCGTAGTCGAGAGCCGCCCCGGCTCCTGCCTTGCTCAGGCCGGTGAAGACGAAGTAGGCCTTCCCGTCCTTGTTGAAGGCCGCCATTACACCCTTGTCTGCCCCAACGAACTCGAAGCCCATCTTGTAAACGATGTAGCCGAAGTAGTCGCGCACGGTTATAACTATCGGCTTTCCGCGGAGGAGCGGTCTCGCGTCGGCCGGCGAGAGTATTGCCACACCGCCCTTGTAATCGCTCGCGGGAAGTATCTTGGCGCTGGGGAAGTAGTGCTTGGCAATGTTTTCGTAGCCTTTGCTGGTATAGACCAGTGAGGTGTTCGCGAGCTTTGCCCAGTCCTCAAGGGCCCCTCCCTTTCCGTAGGTGCTGAAATTCATTCCCCCTACCCCCGTCTGGGTTGCTGTTGGAGAAGGGGTTGACGTTCCCGTTTTATTCCCCCCCGAACCTATACAGCCCGCCGCTAGAACCACGAAGGCGAGCAGAAATGCCAGTGTATACTTTCTCATGCAGTTCACCGGGGTAGATTGGGGCGTAACCTTAAAGCCTTTTGCAGTTTCCGAATGCCTTTTAAGATATCCCGGGAACTCCGGCCGGTGAGAGCATGCTCAACAAACTCGTTGGACTACTGGAGAGATTGGATGTTGAGTGGGAGGTCTACTGGGAGGCTGGACGGGGTGGTTCCTTCAGGATAGAGCGCGAGAATCTTGAGCGCTCCCAGAGAAAGTTCTATTCCGGTGTGGGCCTTAGGATAGGTTACCGGGGCAGGATGGGATTCTCATACATCACCGGACTTAACCACGACCTAAAAACCCTTGAGGACTTCGTCAGAAAAACGGTCAAGCTCGCCCGAGTTAGCGAGGTCCCCTTCAGGGGGTTCCCTGAATCGAAAAGGCCCGCCAGCGTTGAGAACATCTACGACCGGAGGATTGAGGAGATCCCCTTTGAGGATGCCCATTCCCTATCCAGAGAATTCGCGGCGATGATGACAGAACTTAAGGGCGATGCCACCCTCTCCGGGTCAATATCGCTTGGATTCAACCACTACGGCGTCTTGAACTCAAACGGCCTCGAGCTTGAGGGCCGCTCCACGGGGATGGGTGTCTCGGTTTACGCCGTCCTCGGTAGGGGAACGGGCTCTTACTACCAGTCTTACCGCTCGCTCCAGTCGCTGGAAGAGCTTGGAAAAGGTATAGAAGAGTCCCTCCACGATGCTGAGCTGAGCGTGAGGGCGAGGCCGATTGAAAGTTACTCCGGCGAGGTTATCCTCGAACCTATCGCGTTCCAGTCTGTTCTTTCGATATTCCTCGAGAACGTCTTCGGCGACAGCGTTTACTTCAAGAGGAGCAGGTTTTCATCCCCCGGCGAGACCGTGGGGAGTGAGCTTTTGACGATAGCGGACGATGCCACACTTCCCAGCGGTTCAGGGAGTTACCCCTTTGATGGTGAGGGTATTCCGGGTCAGAGAACTGTCCTCATTAAGAATGGTGTTCTCGAGTCTTTCCTCCTTGACTTCACCTACGCCTCTTTCCTCGGCATGGAGAGCACGGGCAACGCGGCGAGGGACTTTAGGACGAAGCCCCACATAGGGATGAGTAACCTCGTTGTTGAATCGGGGAAGGACTCTCTAAGGGACTTTGAGGGAGTCGTGGTCAAAGAGGTCTTCGGCGAACACACTGCCAATCCGATAAGCGGGGACTTTTCACTCACGGTCGGACTCGGTTACGTCGTCAAGAACGACGATGTCAGGCCGTTCCGGGACAACATGCTCTCCGGAAACATCTTCGAGCTTTTGAAGTCAGTGAAAGCGGTTGAAAGAGAACCCACCCGCATCGGAAGCTTCATCTCTCCCCGCGTTCTTGCCCTGGCTAGGATTGTCTAACCCTCGCTAATTTTTTATACCAAAAGGGGTTTAATTATTCATGGGTGGTGGAAAATGGTGGTAAAAGATGTCTTCAGCCTGTTCTCTTGCCTCCACCCGGGCGAGACTGTCTTGGTCGAATATCCATCAGAGTTCCCCTCGGAGGTTCTCTTCTCGAAGCTCCTGGTGTGGGCTGAGGACAGGGGCATTCCCGTTGTCGTGGACGATGTTCTCGATACGTTTCCACAGTACCTCTCGCGGCTTGAGCTTAGGGCAGTAAATGTGGAGGGGATATCCTCAATACCGATTATAAAGATAGGTGGTAATTGGAAGGTGGGGAACGTCGTGGGGAGTGTTGACGTGGACAAGCACTCCCTAGGCACCGAGTATTACGAGAGGGCCTATGCTGAGATCACCGGTCGGGAGTTCGTCCTCAATCCCGTCCTTGGCTTTCACAAGTTCTTCCTCAACCTACCAAACCGAGAGCTTTTACGTCTCATCCGGAACATCTCAACCTTCGTCGGGAAGAGGGATCGCGTGGCCGTTTACTTTTCTCAACGTGGACGCCGTTAAGAGTGGCTCCTTCTATGGATACTACCACCTGCTCAGGGAGGTATCCACCACCCTCCTCTCCATCGAGCGCTCTGGAGATGGTTACGTGGGCAGGGTTCTAAAGGCCGCAGATGACGGGCTTATGGGTGCCAAAATCCCCCTGCCGTGAAGTTTATATCTTCCACCACCTTGATGATACAGCCTGCGGCGGGGCTTTGGGTTTAATTACTTCGCTACTTGCTTTGGCGCTTCCCGCAGCTCCCGCTTATGTATATCTGGTTTCTTAACGGGTAATGACCCGCCGGATGGCTGTCGACCACTTTTACGACGGCAGTGAGAGCGGCGATGGGTTTGTCTGTGGCTTTAGAAGAGAGGGTTAAATCTGCTCCAAAAGCTTCTTCCTCTTTTCCTCGTATTCCTCCGGGCTTACCACCCCCATGTCGTAGAGTTCCTTGAGCTTTTTGAGCTTTTCAAGCGCGTCTTCCTTCGCGGCAGGCTCGTGCTCTATCACCTTTCCCGCGGGTGCAAAGCGCGTTACGAGTTCCTTCGGCTTCTCAAGTGTCCACTCCTCACTCGTCAGTCCCTTGTGCACCTCTATCGATACAGGCTCGACCGCTATCGCGTTGAGGGCGTCCTTAATCGCGTTTATAGTTTCCCTGGCCTGCTCTTTGTTCATCCAGCCGAGTTTAAGTCTGAACTCGTCCTCCTGTTTGATGACAAAGTCAGAACTCATGATTCCGAGCTTCACGGTTATTCTCTCGAGCTTTTGATATGGGATGGTCTTTATCTCGTACCTCCCTAGTATCTTCTCGTCAAGGTAGATGATCCTTCTGTCAGTCACTATGACCCACTTCGGCTTCTCTAGGCTTACCTTTTTCTTTACAGAGTGGAGTATCCTTTCGCCGGGTTCGAGGGCCTTTTCGAGGGATTTGGGGAGATTCTCACCTTCTTCACCCATGTTCCCACCGTTTTTAATTGGTCAGCATTGTATATTAACCTGCCGGAAGTCTTTAGTACGTCCATAGACAAACGTTCCTTGGTGTGCACGATGAACTTTGAGAAAAAGCTCCTCATAGGAATGATCCACCTCAAACCTCTCCCAGGCTCTTACCTCTACGACGGCGATCTTGATGGTATCGTTGAGGCGGCGCTGAAGGATGCGAAAACCCTGGAAAAAGCGGGCTTCGACGCGGTGATGGTTGAGAACTTTGGTGACGTGCCCTTCCCGAAGTACGCTGACAAGATCACCGTCGCGGCCTTTACTGCCGTGGCGAAGGCCGTCCGTGACGAGACCAGCCTTCCCCTTGGAATAAACGTCCTCCGCAATGATGGTATTGCCGCTTACTCCATTGCCTACGCTGTAAAAGCGGATTTTATGAGGGTGAACGTGCTGAGCGGCGTTGCATACACTGACCAGGGGATAATAGAGGGCATCGCCCACGAGCTTGCGAGGCTCAGAAAGCTCCTCCCCTCAAGGGTCCAAGTCTTTGCCGATGTGCACGTCAAGCACGCCGTCCACTTTGGGGACTTCGAGGACTCGCTGAGGGACACAGTTGAGCGCGGCTTGGCGGATGCTGTTGTCATCAGCGGGAAATCCACCGGAAAGCCCGTCGATGTGGGAAAGTTAGCTCTGGCCAAACGGATTTCTCCCGTCCCGGTTATAGTTGGCTCGGGAACGACCTACGACAACCTTTTAGAACTCTGGAAGCATGCTGACGGCTTCATAGTTGGCACGTGGATCAAGCGGGACGGCAGGGTTGAACACGAAGTTTCTTTGGAAAGGGCAAGAAAACTGGTTGAGTTGGCGAAGAATCTTCGAATTTAGTGGGTTTTCGTTTGTTTAAGTTTTATTTCGAATTTTCTTTTCCGAAAGTCTTATTACCCAGAAATGCGTAACAAGATAAAACACAGAACCTGTCCCGCTTTTCTTTTCCGCGAGGCGGGTTTCATGGGGGAGTCCGTGAGGGCTTACAACTCCCACGGCCACCGGTAGTTCACGCCCTACCCCGCCTTTGCGGTTTCTCCCTGAGGAAAGGAGGCGAGATGTGTGAGGAATAATAAAACCCTCTGGATTGTGGCAGTTGCAATCTTCCTCCTCGGTTCCACGGTATGGTACGCACTGGCACTGTCCCCCCCGAGCCTCTCAGGAACCGGAGTCCAGGTTATCAAAACCTCCTCCGGAACGAAAGACGGTGGGGAATACCTAATTGAGTACGGCAAGGGAACCTACGGCGATATCGAGTACGAGGTTTTGGCATGGATAGTTCGCTATCCGCCGTCCGAGATGAAGGACATGGGCTACCATCTGAGCAGCTGGCAGGTGAATTCACTCATCAGCGCGGAGAGCCACGTTGGCATGTACATCGAAGATGCACTCATGGTGGGTAAGAGTAATGGCACGGAGTTCTATTTCTTCCAGCAGAACCGTACCCTCACCCTGGAAAACAGCGTCAGCAAGAACGGTCAGGTTATAAGCTCACAGGTAAGGGAAAGGCTCATCAAGCTGAACCCCGAGTTCGTGTACATCCGCTACGCGGTTTTTAACAACTATGTGATCGTTGTTGAGGTATTTGGCCACTGGAAGTCGCTGACCGTAAAGAATCCTCAGGATAAGTTCGTCAGGAAAACCTGCCACCAAGACACCTTTAACAGGACGGTCTGTGATGAGACGTTTCGGGCGAAGGAATACGAGTCGTATAAATCGTCGATAGGCCCCTCTAAGATAGGAGTGATGGGCAAATCCCTTGGCGGCGTCATCTCGAGGAACGTTCTCAAAGCGGTCATCAACCACATAAAGTCCTCCCCCTCCAAACCCGAGGTTATCAAGGTCACGGTAATGAACGGGGAGGGGAAGGGCGTTGATGTGAAGTCCGGCTACCTCGGGAAGGTGCCCTTCACCGAGGAGGACGTGAAGAAGGGCTTGAAGCTTACCCTCCTCTTCAGCACCTTCGACGAAAACGCAAACGTCAAATCCTACTCCTTCTCCTACTCAGGCCCAGGTGGACCGGCGAGTGGGGGTGCGGTGGTCTTCAACGACCTGATGGAGTTTTACTCCTTCATGGCAAACTCCCCTAACAGGACGCTCGCCTACACCTACTCCGGCTGGGTTTCCAACGCGTCAGGAGGCGTCGTTGTTCAGGTTTACATCCCGCCCGGGAAGCTCAAAGCAGGCCCCTTTCAGGTGGCCGTCAACGTCAACGACGGCGACGGTGGAACGAAGGCTGAGGTGAGCTGGACTTTCGTTCCCAAGGGCACCGAAGGGAACTCAACTGGCTATTCAGTTAGGATAACCGCACCCAGGGACGGGGCGACGCTCAAGCAGATCTTCGACGGCTACTTCACTATGTCTCTCTTAGCTGACGTGAAGGGGAGCGGTGCTAAGAACCTCTATGCCGTGGTTACCCTACCTGACAGCTCTAAAAAGCAAGAGGAGGTCATGGGAGGCACGGTCGCGGATATTATAGAGATAAGCGACCCGGCGGCGAAGGGCGGAACGGTCAGGGTTGCCCTCTACGGCACGGTGAACGGCTCCAAAAAACTTCTCGCATCGGACTCCGCAAGGGTGAGCTTCGTCTCCAAGGAGGTTCCAGGGGACAACATCGACAACGACCTCGATGGCCTCGTCGACTGCGACGACCCTGACATAGCGACCTGCAACGCCTGTATCCAGCAGAAGAAGCTCGAATGGGCTGAATCGCTGATGAACAGGCACATAGCCTACATCCAGAAGATGATGGAAGTCTCGCCGAACATGAGGTCCGTCTACGAGATTTACATCGGCCACCTCCACGAGATTCAGGACAAATACAAGGATGATCCGGACCGGATGGTCAAGGAGATGAACGACTACATGGAGGCCAAGGTCTACGCCAACCAGAAGATAAACAGCTATCTGAGCATCTTCAAGGACGACCCGGAGAAGAGGCACCGACTGAGGCTTATAGCGGAGAAGTACCGCTACGACCCCATAATGCGCGACATCAAGATGAAGGACTTCATCTACAGGAACGCCCAGAGCGTGGCCGAGAGTACCGCGATTACCAACGCGATAATAGCAGGGGTCATCGAGCCGCCGCAGTGGCTCGTCGGCGGCCAGTACGGCTCCGGCGGTGCCCTCGACTGGGCGCACTTCATAGCGTCCAACTTCGAGAAGATCGGGGATACGGTGAAGTTCAAGGGGAACGCCAAGGTGAAGATGCTCAGAACGCCCGCAACTGTCTACCTGGTTGCCCTCGACGCCAAAGCCCTGATGGACCAGGCGAGGGAGCTTCAGGACATGAACCTGCCCGAGAACACGAAAGTTTCCATAATCGTCCTCGACGGGGCGACGAAGATAGGAAAGCTCCTCGACCCGACGGGCTACTTCGGCAACATGGCGGACGCGACTTTGGGTGCAATTGTGAACCTCAGGAAGAAGATAGAGGAGCGCAACCAGGGCTGGTTCACCTGGAACGGTTACGTCCTCCACGAGACAGCTATTCCGGGAATCTACGAGGACTATGAGACCGGCAAGAAGTTCAAACGGGTCGGCGGCGGCTGGCTCAGCATGAACCTCGTGGAGGTGAAGAGCAATGGGTAAACTCGCCGCCGTCATCGTAATCCTCCTGCTCCTCGTTGGCTTCTACGTCTACTACACGAATCCCCACGTAATAGACGACCTAACCAAGCGACAGGACACCTTCAAAGGCGGCCATTTAGGTTCGGGAGACTCTGGAGGCGGAACCGGGGGGAGTAACGGGGCTGCCGGGGGGAGTGGGGGATTTAGTGGAACCGGCTGGGTCGAGAACAACACCACCGGCTCCCCGGAGGTTTACATAGGAGACAACTTCGCGGCCGTGCCGGTCAACTCGAGTTACATCCTCTTTGCAGACAGGAACAAGGATGGGAAGGTCGATGCGGTGTACATGGACACCACCGGCGACGGGAACTATGATACCGCCTACCTCGACGAGGACTACAACGGAAAGACCGACACGTGGAAGACGACATTCAACGGCGTCTCCTCCTACTCGTGGGACGTTACCGGCGATGGAATTCCCGACGTCTACGATACAAACGGTGACGGGAAGGTCGACGCCTGGGACCTGAACTCCGACGGCGTCATAGACGAGAGGGACGTTGACTACGACGGGAACCCGGATCTTCACGACTACAACTTCGACGGGGTCTTCGACGAGTTTCAGTCCAACGTGACCTTCGCCCCGCCAGAGAACGGGGGCACCTCCGGAACTGGCTTTACCTGCCCCGACAACAAGGAAGACGCCTACAGGCTCTACGTGCAGGCCTACAACAACCTTACACAGCTCATGGCGAAGAACCAGTCGAGTGAGGAAGCCAAGAGGGCCTACGAGGTCTATCTAAAAGCAAGGGAGTGCTACGGGTCCTTCTCCTCCTCAACGACATCATCCCCCGGTCAGGTAACCGGGACGCTCGGCCCGGTGCAGGGGGTAACCCTCGACACTGATGGATCCGCGGCAGTAAAGTTCTCGACAGGTGAGGTCGTGGAGAGCTTCGGCGGTAAGGACGTTGACCTCTTCGCTGAACCGTGGTGCGTTGATTACCCGGCAGTCCTCGGCCACTATGTTGACCTCGGTGAGATAAGCTTGGAGGAAGTTACCATTGGAGACATCCCCTCCACCGGCTATCCAAGCGACGAGGTTGGCGGTGAGATAAGGGCCGGCCACGTTTACGTCAACAGGAACTCGGACGGAACCTACACGATCTTCGCCCTCGTGAGCCACGAGAGGACATCTGAATGCTCCCACAGGATAACGATAGCCTACAGGAACGTGGAGGGGTGAAAACGCCGCTCACGGGCTTCCACGTCCTCGGCCCCATTCTCGGGCTTTTTCTATTTTTGTTAGTTGCGATTTTCCTTCTCTGGGCGACGTGGAAGGTGGTAAGGTGGATAACTTCAAGGGGGTGATGATATGGGACTGATCAAAAAGCTTATCGTTGGCTTCTTCCTTTTCATCGTCATAGGCGTCGTGGCGGTCTTCGGGATACAGTACTATTACCTCAGTACCTACGACAGGGTTCCCGTCGAGGTCAAAACGGAAACCGTCTCCGGTGATGTCTTCTATCTCTCGCACGTCCTTGAGCCCGGGAAGTACTACATTAAGACGAGCAGCGAGGGAACCGTTGAGAAGATAACAATCCTGGACCAGAACGGTAACGTTTTAACGGAATCAAAAACGGGCAGCATGATCTACGGTTCCAGCAGGCCATTCCAGGTCAGGATTGACTACAAGAGTCCCGTGAACGTGGACTCCTATAAAGTCAGCGTCGGAATCTACCGGCTCGTGAAGAAGTGATGCCCTTGGGCGTCACTCATCTGCTTCTTTTTGCTTTTTCCCAGTTTCTGGCCCATATATCTCTCACTATGCGCTCCATCTCCCCTCCTCTTTCTCCCTCCCGATGGCAAGCACTATAAACGTGGCGACGAGTATGGTCCCCTTGTTGAGGTTTATATAGTATGAACGCCTAGTGAAAGTTAGGAGGACGATTCTTTCGCCCTTTCTAAGTCTGGAGATGGTATGAATGGAGAGGGTTATTTATGTGGTGCCCAACGTTTCTTACAAGAAGGGCTTTTTGAGTTCGGCCGCGGTAAACCTCGTGATAACAGACGAGAGGGTCATAGCGGCCCACATCACAAAGGAAACAATCGCAAAGGGCAAGGAGAAGTCCAGAGGCCTCGGGGGATACCTCGCCGGCGTTACCTCCGGCTACAGCGAGAGGTATTATGAGATGGAGCCCGAAGAGATACTGAGGGAGTCCGGCGAAAATTTTGAGGTGCACATGGGCGAGATCAGCGAGGTCAAGCTCAAAACGGGGGACAATGAGAGCGGGAAGATGGACGAGCTGGAAATCAAAGGGAGGAAGGGCCTCAAGTTCCGAGCCAATCCCGGCACTATGGATGTGAAGAAGATCAAGGAGACATTCAAAGCGGCCGGCGTAAAGGTGAAGGGTGGCGGTTTCTTCAACATCTGAGCGGAAACGTTATATCCTACCCCTCCCTTCCCCCATCGTATCACAGTTCCACGGGTGATTCTCATGGGGAAGTACTTTGGAACCAGCGGCATCAGAGAGGTCGTTAATGAAAGACTGACGCCGGAACTGGCTTTGCGTGTCGGAAAGGCCCTCGGCACGTACCTCGGTGGCGGAACCGTCATCGTTGGGAAGGACACACGGACGAGCGGCGAGATGCTGAAGAACGCCATCATAAGCGGTCTTCTCTCGACGGGCGTTGATGTCATAGACATTGGTCTGGCTCCAACCCCCTTAACGGGCTTCGCGATAAGGCTCTACGGTGCCGATGCGGGGGTAACCATCACAGCCTCCCACAACCCGCCTGAATACAACGGGATAAAGGTTTGGCAGCCGAACGGGATGGCATACACCCTGGAGATGGAGGCTGATCTCGAGGCGATAATCGACTCCGGGAACTTTAGAAAGGCCCCCTGGAATGAGATTGGAGCCGTTAGAAAAGCCGACCCAAGGGGGGATTACATCAAAAGGGCCCTTAAGATGGTCGAGATTGAAAGCTCCTACACGGTAGTTCTCGATGCCGGCAACGGTGCAGGCTCGATTCTGAGCCCCTACCTCCAGCGCGAGCTTGGAAACACCGTCATATCGCTCAACTCCCACCCAAACGGGTTCTTTGTGAGGGAGCTTGAGCCGAACGCCAAAAGCCTCTCGGCCCTAACGAGGACCGTTAAAGCGATGAAAGCGGACGTTGGTATCGCCCACGACGGTGATGCGGACAGGATCGGTGTCGTTGATGATGAGGGCAACTTCGTGGAGTACGAGACCATGCTTTCGCTCATAGCAGGTTACACACTTCGGAAGTTTGGGAGAGGGAAGGTAATAACCACGGTAGATGCCGGCTTTGCCCTCGATGATTACCTCAGGCCGCTCGGCGGAGAGGTTATAAGAACGCGCGTTGGAGACGTTGCCGTTGCGGATGAACTGGCCAGGAACGGCGGAGTTTTCGGCGGCGAGCCTTCTGGAACGTGGATAATCCCCCAATGGAACCTTACACCGGACGGAATCTTCGCCGGTGCTCTGGTTCTCGAAATGATAGATAGGCTCGGGCCGCTCAGTGAGCTTGCCAGAGAAGTCCCACGCTACGTAACCCTTCGCGCCAAAATCCCCTGCCCCAACGAGAAGAAAGCCAAGGCTATGGGGGTAATAGCTGAGGAAGCTCTGAATGCCTTCGACTACAAGAGGCTAATAGACATCGACGGTGTCAGGATAGAAAACGACGACTGGTGGATTCTCTTCAGGCCAAGCGGAACCGAGCCGATAATGAGGATAACCCTCGAGGCGCACACGGAGGAGAAGGCGAGGAAGCTGATGGAGAATGCTGAGAGGCTGGTAAGGGGGGCGATAGAGAGGGCTTAGTCATCAAGGGCTTCTCTTACCCTCTCAACGCTCTCCTCCACGTCATCTTTGTCAAATTCCAGATAAAGGGCCTCTGGAAACCTCGTCATGAGTATCTCGAAGAGTATCCCAGGCATCTTCACTAACCTGAACCCCTGTTCTTCAACGAGTTCCTTCGAGCGCTTGATCCTCTCCCCCCTGCTCATGTAGAAAAACTCCTGCATTGCCCGGTATGGGTAACCTCCGGGGTCGCTTGAGCTCGTGTGGAAGACGCCGCAGGTTGGGGAGTCTTTGACGCCGAGGAAGACAACTTTCTCCGGCTTCTCCTCTGTGAGGACTCTTCCAATGAAGTCCGCTATCACCTTCGCCCTCTCGTGCATGCCGAGCCTCTCGTAGACTTCCCTGCTCGCTGGTGCCCTAGGCCAGCCGATTAGAGCGTATTCTGGGCATGGATATGCTAGAACCTGCCAGTCATCGCCGAGCTTCCCAATTACCTTGCGGAGCCTCTTTGCAGTTTCGTACTCCTTCCCCTTCGGCCCGCGGTAGACGTAGAACGGGCTGAGCAGACAGGGAGCGATGACGAGGAGGTTCATCCAACCACCTCGGTGATTATCCCTTCTACCTTCTTCTTCAGTTCCTCAAGGGTCCCCTCGTTCATTATCACGTAATCTGCCATGCCCTTAAGCTCACTTGTGCGGTATAACCTTTCCTCGGCGTCGTCCATCGTCTTGAAGTCATTAAAGCTCTTAATTGTTCTGTCCTTGCTCGCCTTTCTCTTCACAAGCCTCCTGAACCTCGTCTCCGGGCTTGCCTCTACGTAGATGACCCTGCCGCCGAGCCTCTTCACGGTGTTGATTTCGCCCTCGGAGCGGACGCCGTCTATTACGATGTTTCTACAGTCCCTTTTCTTGTCCACAGCCAGCCTGATGAGTACATCCTCTCCATACCGATCCTTCAGGTACTTCCCAAACTCTATAAGCCTGTCGCGCGTTGGCTCGACCTTCTCCGGAAGCTCAGGAATCCAAGAATAACTGGAAACGTTGTGGGTAAGCAGGTCTATCAGCGGATCGCTACATGAAACCCTGCAAAAGCCTTTCTCCTCAAAGAACCTTGCAATAGTGGTTTTTCCAGCGGCTATTTTTCCGACCACTCCGATTATCATCTTCTCCACATCCTCCATATCAGGTTCGCCCCATCTGTTGACTCCATCAGACCCGCGTAGGTTAGGTTTGCCACGAACTCCACTAAGGCTTTTCTGTCGTAAACCACGGGCCTTTCAAAACCGAATAGGTACTTCAGCTCGAAGAAGCTGATGTGCAGGAAGCGGAAGGGGTTCATAAGGGCAATCTCGTCTCTCCGTTTCAGACCGAAAGGAAAGTCCGCGAGGACAAGCTTTGCACCACTCTCCTTGGCGAGCCTTACGAGCTTCTCCTCATTTGGGAAGAAAATCTCCCTGGAGATCCCCTCCACGGGCTCGTACTCCCGCTTGGGAAAGGTATACTTTATCCCAACGGCATTGTATGGCAGTCCCAACCTTTCAGCGAAGCCGAGCAGGGCTTTGGCGTTGAAACCCATGAAGACGAGCGTTTTGACATCCCCCCTTATCCCGGGCCACTTCCGGGGAGGAAATTTCTTTTCGGCCTCAATTATTGGGAATAGGAACTCAAGTTCCGTGTCCTTGACGAGCTTCTCAGCTTCCTCCAACTTCCTCCTCTTTATTTCAAGGTCAAGGTTGGAGTAAACGGTGAGCTGCTCAACTCCCAGTCTCTCACGGAGCTTCCCAATGACGAAGCTGTTGCCTATGACGACGCTCTTGTCGGTCCTATCATGGGCTATGATGAATAACTTGCCCCCCTCCGGGTCGTAGCGAACCTCGTCTATCCTGAACGGGCTGTCCGGAAAGCTGTTCTCACCTCTTACCCTCCTGACCAGCTTGGAAATCTCCTCAACGGTGAACATGGCAACCACAATTCGCGGGTGGGCTTTTAAGACTCTTGCCCCTATTTTGTTCCATAAAACGAACAAAATTTTTTAAATATTGGAACGAATCCCCGCCGGTGGTGCCGATGGGAAGAATGAATTCACGCGAGATAGCGGTCATTGGAATCATGCTCGGCCTCTCTTTGATGTTTGAGGTTCTACCGCTGGACATGCCAACCGTCTGGGGTATGAAAATCGACCTCGTTGCCGTGCCGATAATCATGGCCTACCTCCTGACGGGCTTCGAGGGTGGTCTAACCGCGGTGCTACTCCTCTTCGTGGGCTTGAGCATAATCTCCTCTGCCAGCTGGCTTGGTGCCATGATGAAAGCCACTGCAACGTTTGCCGTTCTCCTTGGCCTTGAAATCTCAAGGAGACTCACCAACTTCAGCTTCGAGAGGGCCGACAGGAGTGCCCTGATCAAGTTCTCCCTCCTCGCGTACTTCATAGGGATCGCCATCAGGATTCCGCTCATGGTGGCCCTCAACTACTACGTCGCTTTGGAGATATGGCTTGGACTGCCAAGGGAGCAGGTTGTCCAGGCGGTTGAGCACTGGACGGGGGTTCCCTTCTGGGTAGCGATAGGCCTGCCGAACGCTATTCAGAGCGTTATAGATGTCTTCGTGGGGCTGCTCGCCACGATTCCGGTACTGAAGCGCGTTCCATATCTCCTTGGATGAGGTTCTTGTTCTCCTTCTCATTCACCCCTTTTTCTCTTCAGAAAAAAAGAAAAGCCATCAAAGGTTGCCCAGTATTTCATCCCCCTCAATAGTCCTCTCACAGTAGCGGCAGCGAAGTTTGAGTGGTTCTCTACTCTCAATCCTAAACTTCGGGGCAACATATTCATGGTTGCTGATGCAGTTCGGATTTGGGCACCTTAGGATTCCGACTATCTCGTCTGGAATCTCCACGTTGAACTTTCCTGATATCTTATAGTCCTTCACGATGTTCACGGTTGCCATCGGTGCTATCAGTGCTATCTTGTTGACCTCCTCCTCGTTCAAATAGCGCCCCTCTATCTTCACGATATCCTTCCTTCCGAGTTTTTTGCTGGGAACGTTTGAGGCTATGAGAAGGGTTCCATCGTTGGGCTTGGTCAGACCAAGTATTTCAACAACTTTCAGCCACCTTCCTGCCGGGATGTGGTCTATGACCGTCCCCTCGGGGATTACTTCTATCTTAAGCTCGGGCATTTAGAGCACCCCCATAACAGCCCTTTGCTCCGCAAAGCGCTGGCGGAAAATTGTTGGGATCTTATAAGCACTTCCAGTCCCCGTTGCATCCCACGCAGGATTTTGATGGGGATACACGTAGAAACCAGCACTCATTTAGAGCACCCCCAGGGTTAGCCCGATAAGGGCCATTCTTACTGGAACGCCTGAGAAAACCTGCCTGAAGTAGAGGGCGTGCTCGCTCTTATCCACCTCCGGGTGGATCTCGTCAACCCTCGGGAGTGGGTGCATTATCTTGAGGCTTTCCTTGGCGTTCGTTAGCAGGGAGCAGTTCACTTGATAGCTGCCCTTGACCTTGAGGTATTCCTCCTCGTCCGGGAAGCGCTCCCTCTGAATCCTCGTCACGTAGAGGACGTCGAGTTCCGGAATCGTGCCCTCTAGGTCGGTCGTCTCGTGAACCTTAACACCCCTTTCGCGTAGCTCTTCAACGATGTGCTTTGGCATCCCTAGAAGCTCAGGTGAGATGAGGTAGAGCTCGACGTTGTAGAAAGCTAACGCTTCTGCTAGGCTGTGAACGGCTCTTCCATACTTCAAATCACCGAGCAAGCCTATAGTAAGGCCGTCTATTCTTCCAAAGGCGTGCTTTATGGTGTAGAGGTCGAGGAGTGTTTGAGTGGGATGCTGATTGCTTCCGTCGCCGGCGTTGATGACGGGTATCCCTGTCACCTCTGCTGCGAGCCTTGCTGCCCCCTCCCTCGGGTGTCTGATGACTATGGCATCACTGTACTGTTCGACCGTCCTTACTGTGTCGGCCAAACTTTCGCCCTTCTTGACACTCGTGCTCGCCGCCGAGGAGAATCCAATGACTGAGCCTCCTAAACGATGCATCGCGCTCTCGAAGCTCAGACGCGTCCTCGTCGACGGCTCGAAGAAGAGCGTCGCGAGGATTTTTCCTCGGGCGTAGTCCAGCGAGCCTTTCTCCTTCAGCTCATCCTCAAGCTTTTTGGCAGTCTTCAAAACAATCTCTATGTCCTCTTTCGAGAAGTCCCTAACGCTTACCACATCGCGTCCTTTCCAATCCATAAGTGCCCTTCTAGTGTGAATTCCGATGGGTTTTTAAGGATTTTTTGACATGGATCTGTTGACTGGTGTCCGGTAACTCTTTAAACCCGAGTTCGAAACTTTAATAACCGAGTTTTAGGGTGGGAACATGAGAACGCCGAGTGTTTTTATTGCTGAGGAGATAATGCCTTATCTTCGCGCTAGGGTCGCAGAGAGGCTTTATCATGAGGGCTTCAAGCAGGTGAGAATAGCGGATTATCTCGGCATAACCCAGGCGATGGTCAGTAAATACCTCGCGGGCCGCTATAGGAAACCGTTGCGCGAGATTGCCGAGAGGCTCGATTCGATAGCAGATGAAGTGGTTAGGCTTATCCTTTTTGGTGGTGGCAGGGATGAGGCTATTGTCCTTGTGACAAGGCGGCTATTCGACCTCTTTGAGAGTGGTTTCTTATGTAGGTTTTACTCGGAATACTCTGGCCTCGATGAGGAAACCTGCAGGTCTCTCTTTGTGAGGGGAGGGGGGCGGGCTGAAATCCTCGAGGAGATGAACAGGGCTATCTCGCACCTCTCTCATCTCAGGGGCTTTCCCAGCCTAATCCCCGAAGTTCGGAGCAACCTCGCCTGTGCTCTGCCCTCTCCCTCTGTAAAGGAGGATGTTGCCGCCGTTCCCGGTAGGATAACCTCAGCGAAGGGGAGGATTTTTGCCCTCCCTCCTGAGTTCGGGGCGAGCAGTTTTACCGCTGGAATTCTCCTGAGGTTATCTGAGTGGAACCCTAGAATTCGGAGCGTCATGAACATTCGTTACGGTCCCGATGTGGAGGATGCTTTAAAGCGCGCCGGCTTCTCCTTTGCGAGGGTTAAAACCGGGGGATTGTCTGAGGAGGAGGCTATACCAAAGATAGTACGCCCGTTTGAAGACGGCACCTACGACGCGGTAATCGATGAGGGCGGCCATGGTGTAGAGCCGCTGGTGTACATCTTCGGGAGAGACCCGCTGGAGGTTGTTGAGAAGATTGAGCGTCTCATAAGCGCTTTGGGGGTGTTGGAATGAGGGTTTTCAAGGAGGAATTGAAGTTCTCGACCGACGGCGAGATCGACCTTGTTGACATAACCGCTGAGGTTGAGCGGGTCGTTGAAGAGAGTGGAATTCAAAACGGTCAGGTTTTGGTTTTCGTGCCCGGTGCTACCGGAGCGATAGTCACGATAGAGCATGAGGTTGGCCTCTTGGAGGACTTTAAACAGGCCTTGAAGAGGCTTGTCCCGAAAGGTGCCGGCTACCTCCACGACAGAATCGACGACAATGCCCACAGCCATCTCCGTGCCACGCTCCTCAGTGCGAGTGAGTGCTTCCCTATTGTTGATGGCCGTCTCGTGAGGGGAACTTGGCAGCAGATTTTCTTCGTGGAGCTTGATGTCAGACCGAGACACAGGAGGGTTGTGGTGCAGGTTATGGGGGAGTGAGTTCGAGGAGGAAGAAGGGCACGTCCTCCTTCTCCAACACCCTTACGTTTTTCGGGTACTTCCTGTGGGCCTTTCCCGCCTTCACCTCGACCTTGAGGTCTCCGGCAACCGCATCGACCTCGTAGGAGTTCCTGTAGTAGTAAACCTCGCCGAAACGGCGGTGGAGATGTTCCTGAACTACCCATTCGTATAGTGCGTACTCCTTCAGCTTGGTCCCACTCCACAGAGCGAAGAGCCTCGCCAAGAGGGGATCACGGAAGAAGAACTTCTTCTCGCGCTTATAGAGTACTTGATTTCCCTGCTTGAGGTAGGATATCCCAAGGATGTAAAGCTCGGTGAAGAACTCGATGTAATCTTGGATTACCTTGTAGGAGTAGCCGGAGGTCATCCCGGCCAAGGCTCTAAAGCTAGTCGCCGAGGGAGCGCTCCTAATTACGGCCGAAAACGTCTCCTTCGCTATCTCAAGGCTTTTTCCAAAGCGGACAATCTCTCCTATGTATGCCCCGAGGAGATCGTCCATCGGGAGGCCGTTTATTGAAGCAGGGAATCCACCGGTAGTCAAGTAGTCTTCGAAGAACTTCAGGACTTTTTCCCTGTGAAGTTCCGGCTTTTTAAGCCCCATTATCTCCACGTACTCTGGAAATGAGAGTGGCATGACCTCTATGGTCTTTCCGCTCCCCCTCCTGCCCGGGAAGAGCTCGATGTCCCTCTTGACCCTCAGGGAGCTTGATCCCGTAACTGTCACTACGTTATTCTCCAGAAGGCCGGTGTCAATGAGTGGTTTAACCCCGCGCCACCATCCTTCGAGAGAGGTAACCTCGTCGAGGAAAACATAGCCAGTCTTAATATCTTCTTTCGCCTTAAGCTCCTGGAACTCGCGGAGGAGATTTAAGAGCTCTCTGTGGCTTGGAAGAACCTCGACGTTGATGTAGAGGATTGACTCTGGGGGGTTATCCTTCAGGAGTTCTTGAATCAGGAGTTTTATCCCGGTGGTTTTCCCAACCTGCCTTGGGCCGAGGACGAAGTTGAGGGAGAACGGCTTAAGCGAGAGTCTATCCAGCCATTTTGGCCGCCAGTGGAATCTCTGCTCTTTCCAGCGCCTCACGTGGTAGTCCTCCTTCCCATCCCACCAGGGGTTCATGTAAATGAGATCGCCCACCCTCATAGGGACACCTGAGAACTGATAGTTCTCAATTATTTATAAACTTTGAGAACTCGAAGTTCTTAGGGTTTAAAAATAAAGAAATCAGAGCTTGATCGATATCTTGGCCTTGTCGCTCTTCTTGAGCTGGAGTGTTATGAGCATCTTCCTCAGCTCGCTGTAGCGCCTGTGTGCGAGGATCATTATTACAAAATTGAGCAAGTTTGCGATTCCCACCAACGTCATTGATATTCCAAGCCCTATGTAGGCAAAGAACGTAAGAGAAATCCTCCCGAGGTCCAAGCTATTAGCGAGTCATTTCGGGCATCTTTCGCCAGTTTCATAGCATCATTAATTGTGTCTTCTCTAGCCACCTTACTGACTTCCTCCCCGTCGTGAACGGCGAGGGTTCGGCTTAACCCCTCGCCAAACTCGGGAAGGTTTGAGGGGCTTCATTAAAACCCAATCCAAAGCGGGTCTTCGACCCCTCTGGCCGGGTCTTCGGCCAGTTACCCCTCACTTGAGCGTAGAGACCACCCAAGTTCGGGGTTATGGTTTTCACCACCTTCTTTAAGATATTAAACGCTCCAACTAAGTCCGCGTTAAACACAAGCCCCGTCGTAGGACACTTGAACAATCCCCGAACAAACCTCGCCTCCTCGTGGGGCTTCCCGCAGACGGGACAAGTCTTCGAAGTAAAAGCCTCATTCACAACCACAACACTAATACCATACTCTTCCGAGACTTCTTTCAGCCTTTGAATCACCATGTTAAACTGCCAGACGTGGGAGAGGAGAAAATTCTGCTTTTTACCCTTATCGGAGTTCCTGCTAATACCCTTTGGATAACCCACGACAATCCTTGAAACTCCGAGGCGGTAGAGCCTCTCGAGGGTCTGCCTTACTGCCGTGTTGATGTAGTGCCTCGCTTGGAGTTTAGCCTTCTCGTGCATTCTCTTAAGCTTCCGGCTCTTCTTCGCTCCGGACTTGTTGAGTTTTGACTGATAATCAGCGATAACCTTCCTGAAGTAGAAGTCTATGGCTTTCAAGGGTCTTCCGTTCACGAGGAAGCTTTCACCGTTTTCCACGTAAACGGCCATTAAATTATTCACTCCAAGGTCAATGCCAGCAGAGAGGTTGCCTAATGGTTCTCTTGGAACTTTAACCCACTCACCGTTGGTTAACTTTTCTTCCACCGTGCATGAGATGTGAGCATACCATTTCCGCTTAACGGTGTCATAGGTGAGTTCTAATCTCCCCTGCTTGCCTTTCAAGTGTATTCTGCCTTTGAACTGGACTTCTAAGCGTTTGAACTTGCCAAGGCCTTTTAGAATGAGCGTATTCCCGTCAATCTTGTATTGGTCGTTTCTAAGGACGATTAATGGTTTTCTCTTCCCGTCGTCTTTCAAGTAGTTCGGTGGTTTTGGCTTGAGCCATTCTGGTAGTTCTTTGTTTCTTTTGCTCCTTAAGAGTGAGAAGAATGAACGCCAGGCTTCGGTGTTCTTCCTGCAAATTTGCTGGACTGTCGCAGAACCGATTTCCTTCTTGAATTCTTCGTAAACGATTTTCTCTGTTGAATTAAAGTCCACGATTTGTTCTTTGAAGAATTCTTGCCTGTGGAGGTAGTTTACTCGATTCCAGATTTTAGCTCCAGTGTCGGCTAACTTGAAGAGTGCTTTTTCTTGTTCTTTGCTTGGTTGGAGTTTTACTGTTACTGAGCGTTTCATCTCAAAGTATGGTATGGCTCTTAGGTTTTAAAATGGTTTGCTTTCCTTTTTGAGGGCTTTTGGGCGTTTTACTGCATCCCCGCCCTAAAGGGCGAGGCTTTCGGGAAGAAAAAAGTAACGGTACATTTAACCGTTCCTAACTGACGGTAAGAGTATACTGCCGCTGACAGAAACCATCCCCCGAGAGCCACTCCTACGCCTAAATCCGTCCAAAAGAAGACAAATATCATACCCAAAATACTGGAGGCATCAAATAGATAGAGTCCCATTTTGTCATTGGAGATGCAATCTCTTGATATCATTCCCCTCCTCCTTCCGGGTATTTATAGATTTCCCTCCCCCAGGAGGGTATAGCACGGGCGGAGACTGTAGAAGAAGACCAGAACCCCAGTATCGGGGGGAGATTCGTGGATGGGCTCACAGCGACACTAGGAGTGCGCCGAGGACGATGAGAATTGCCCCAAGGGCGGTCTTAAGGTTCATCCTGCTCCCGAGGACGATCCAGGACAGGAATATCGCGAGGGCAACGCTGGTCTTGTCTATCGCGATAACCGCTGGAACTTTTCCGTTCTTTATCGCCATGAAGTAGAACAGCCATGAGAGTGCCCCGGCCAAACCGGAGAGGGTTATCAGAAGGAGCGCCCTGCTATCGATTTCGCTGACCCTAGTGGAGCCGCTGAGGAGGGCAACCCCCACCAGAAAGACCGCCATTATCACAGCCCTAACGGCGGTTGCCAAGGTGGGGTTGACGTCTCTGAGACCGAGTTTCCCGAATATAGGAACGAGGGAAGCGAAGAGGGCCGCGAGAAGCGCGTAGATTATGTATCCTCTCATTCCACCTCACCTAAGGGGATAATAACCCGCCCAAGTTCATTGGCCCCGCCTTCGGCGGCACTCCCCGGGCGGGGGGGATTGGTCTTTTACAATAAAAAGGTTTCGACGAGGGAAAATTAGAAAAACTAAAAGGAACGGGGAAACTCACTTCTTGAGCTTCTCGCACTTCTCAACCCAATCTTTGAGCACATCTTTGAGCTTCGGCTCGCCGATCTCCTCAAGTTCGTAGCGGACGCGAACGGCCGGCTTGTTGAGCTTGACGACGCGCCTGAGGTCGATCGGGGTTCCGATGACGACGACGTCTGCATCTGCCCTGTTGATGGTCTCCTCAAGCTCCTTGATCTGCTTCTCGCCGTAGCCCATGGCCGGCAGGATGACGTCGAGGTGGCTGTACTTCTTGTAGGTGTCGACGATCGAACCGACGGCGTAGGGCCTCGGGTCGATTATCTCCTTAGCCCCGTACTTCTTCGCCGCTATGTAACCGGCACCGTACTTCATGCCTCCGTGCGTTAGAGTTGGCCCGTCTTCAACGACGAGAACGCGCTTGCCCTTGATGAGCTCCGGCTTGTCGACGTAGAGCGGTGAGGCACCGTCGATGACAATGGCGTTCGGGTTGATCTTCTCGATGTCCTCGCGGACCTTCTGAATGTCATCGCGGTTAGCTGTATCTATCTTGTTGATGATTATGACGTCAGCGCTTCTGAAGTTGGTCTCACCTGGGTGGTACTTGACCTCGTGGCCGGGCCTGTGCGGGTCGGTAACCACTATCCAGAGGTCTGGCACGTAGAACGGGAAGTCGTTGTTCCCGCCGTCCCAGAGGATGATGTCAGCCTCCTTCTCAGCCTCGCGGAGAATCTTCTCGTAGTCCACTCCAGCATAGACGACCATGCCCCTGTCTATGTAAGGCTCGTACTCCTCGCGCTCCTCGATAGTGCACTCGTATTTGTCGAGGTCCTCGTAGGTGGCGAAGCGCTGAACCATCTGCTTCCTGAGGTCGCCGTAGGGCATCGGGTGCCTTATGGCAACGACCTTGTAGCCCATTTCCTGGAGGAGCTGGGCGACCTTTCTGGAAGTCTGGCTCTTTCCACAGCCAGTTCTGACGGCGGTGACCGCTACAACAGGCTTGGTGCTCTTTATCATTGTGCTCTTCGGGCCGAGGAGCCAGAAGTCTGCTCCAGCGCTGTGTGCCCTGCTCGCAAGGTGCATGACGTGCTCGTGCGGAACATCGGAGTAGGCGAAGACGACGATATCGATGTCGTGCTCTTTGATTATCTTCTCCATGTCGTCCTCGCTCCATATCGGAATCCCGTTCGGGTAAAGCTCTCCGGCAAGCTCTGGCGGGTATGTTCTGCCCTCAATGTCAGGGATCTGGGTCGCGGTGAAGGCAACGACCTCGTAGTCTGGGTTGTCCCTGAAGAACGTGTTGAAGTTGTGGAAGTCCCTTCCGGCCGCTCCAAGAATCAGAACTCTCTTCTTTCCTTTCTCGGCCATTTTCGTTCACCTCTAAAACTTTGTTCGTTGGTGTATTGCCCTTTACACTTATAACGGTTTTTGTTTAATGGTGAAAGAGCTTTACATAACTCTTTCGGAATCCTATGATGTTTTTTGAAAAACTTTCAGAAACATCTGAACCCTCACCGTCTTGGGATTACCCGATGGGTTAATAAACGATTGCTGAAAAGTCCTCGGGGGAGTTTCATGAACAATGGGGTGAGAACTCACACTGCTCTTCATGTGGTCAAGGGTGCCGTTGTTAAGGTTCTCGGCGAAAGGGCCAAATGGACGGCGTCAACCTACGTCAAAGGCAATGGGGGTGTTTTAACGGTCAAGTTCGACAGGAAGCCGACACCCGAAGAAATCGCGGAGATAGAGCGCCTTGCCAACGAGAAGGTTAATGAGAACGTTCCCATCAATGTCTATGAACTCCCGCGCGAAGAAGCGGAGAAGCGTTTTGGGGAGGATATGTACGACCTCTTCCCGGTTCCAGAGGGTGTGAAAACGCTTAAAGTGGTTGTCATCGAGGGCTGGAACGTGAATGCGTGCAGCAAAGAACACACCAAGAGGACGGGGGAAATAGGAAGAATAAAAATCAGAAAAATCCGCTTCAGGAGGAGCAAGGAACTGCTTGAGATTGGGTTTGATGTTCTCTGATGCCCGCGCCTTCCTGCCTTCAGTGCTCCGAGGACTACCGCTAGGAGCGCGAGCAGTCCCGGACCGCAGATTTCTCGCCCCTTCTTGTTTCTCTCGTTCCACTGCTTCGGGGACGTCATCTCGGCCGTTAGGTCGGCGACTTTACCGCTCCCGCTAACCCTCAGCAACTCCCACTTTTCTCCAGCGCTACCTGCGACCAGCAATGAATCCCCCAGCGGAGCCGCGTAGACCGCTGAAACGTTTAGCCTAGTGAGTTCCTTGAAGCTTCTCCCATCGTACGTGAGGATTTCGTTCCCGGAAAACAGGAACCACTGCCCCTTCCAGACGGCTAAATCGATACCCATGTCCGAGACCTTTGTCAGGTTTCCCCCGCCTTCGTAGGCGTACAGACCATCGTTTGTGACAATCAGAACGACCGAGCCGTTTGAGTACATCGAACGCACCCTGAGCCCCGGGGGAAGCTGAAGGGAAAGCGTCAAGTTCTTACTGTGCAGGCAGAGCTCAGTCCTGTTTCCGGTTCTGGTGTAGACGAGCCATCCTTCCCCTAGGGGGGCAACGTGTATCTCGTCGGCCGTCACGTTCGTCGGCTTGAAATCCGTCCCGTTGAATCAGACGAGGGTTTGATAGGTTAGCATGGTGACCTTCTCCATGACCAGCGAGGCATCTTTCTTTCCTGCCCTGAACTCGACCACGGCGCAGGTCGAGCATCCTGGCTTGCTGTACACCCTGAAGGTCTTGCCGTCGAAGGTTGCAATCCGCTCAACCCCGTCGAAGACCCATTGGCCTCTGAAGTAGCCGACGACCGTTGGGTTCAGCCCTTCGTAGTAGCGCCAGTCCCTTGGCTCAAGGGTTGTGGGAGTGGTCGTGATTTCCTCTCTGCTCTTTGGGATAGGCACTTTGTAGAAGGCCCTTCCATCGTAGAGGACCGTGTGGAACCCGCCGGTCGAGTAGTACGTTATCATCGCGGCCGTTCCGTTAGAGGCGAGCCCCCATATTTCCATCCCTGCTTTTGCGCTGACTGAGGACAGGGTTATGCACACGATTAGCAGTGCAACAACGGGTAGTGTTGCCCTCATCATTCAACCTCCGCAGTATCTTTGTTTGAAAAAACTAAAAAAACTAAAGATGTTCAACAGGTTTTGTTTACTATATTATTACAAGAGTTGTTAGTGTACTCTTCTTTTACTTTCAAGTAATTTCTGATATCGTTGCTGAAATAATAATAGATATACTTAAATCCTCCAACAGCATCGCTTGCACAGTAATATCCTGCCGCCCGGTTAGTGCATCTCAGGTCTTCCTCTGGTATGCACTGGCATCCACAGTTCTCTCTCTTTCCGCCCTCATGTTCATCCCTTACAGCGTTATCACATTCGAATTCAACTCCCCAGCCCCGTTTTTTGCACTCCAGCATGAATGCTTTCAGTTGATTGAAGTTTATGCCGTTTGGTCTGTATGGATCTTTTACCTGCATGCAATTAGGATTGTATTTGTATCCCGTATCGTCTTTAACTTGATAGTAGTGGGGCTGGGGCGCTATGTTAGTGAAGTGTATGTGCTTTTGGCACTTATCCATGTATCTAAAGCTTAAGTTACCCTCAATCGGAATCCACACGGCATATTTTTTCATATTCCTGATGTCTCCAACGATTTTTGGATGTTATCCCGGCAATATGTGCCGTCTTTGGCTTTGGCCGTATACATAGTATAAGCTCCCTCTGGGACTAAGTAGTATCCTCTAACCTTGGAACCTACCCTCTTCTCTATAGTATTGAGCCAGTCTTTCATTTGGGGGTATGTCCATGTGCCTTGGGGGTTTGGAATTTCGGCTATCAACTGGAATCCGGGCTTTAAGTCCCAAAATCTGTTGATTATCTCTATTAACCTGTCAATGTCCGCCGAGTCTCTCTCTGTTTCTGGTCCTAAAATTATAGCCCCATCAAACTCCATTACAAAATCTTTTATTTGTGATGTCGGGGTTGTCTCACTACCAATATAGTAGAAAAGACCAACATTCCAGGTCATGTAGTATCACCTCCAATGTGTGTCAATTTATAATATACCAACTTTAAGTTAAAAGCTTTTTGGTAAGATTGCTAACTTATGTGTTTTAATAAATCTATCAATGCACTAAAAGTGTTGTAATATGCGGCAGTCGAAGACCTATCACGAAGACGGAGTCACTTTTCACTCATCTTGAAAGGAGCTACGGCCTGCTGATGAGTGACATGCTTCGGGTCATTGGCCGATCATATGTGTTTTTGTCCCTCAGCTCCACAACGCCGAAGGCCTTCCATATTGGGTTGTCTAGCTCTTTCTCACCCACAGCGCTCCGGCCATCCCAAAGTAAGTCGGACAGGCGTATGCGCTCTCTTTTAGCTCAAATTCTCCGACTCTCATCGCCCCGAGCATCATCAGCATCTGCCAGTAGCTGTCCACCAATGCCTTTTTCACAAACTCTTCCGGGAGTTCTGGAAGTTCTTCAAGGCGGTTTTCGTTTATTAGTTCCATTATCAGCCTGTCGTAATCCTCGCTCTCCTTAACCTTCCTGTAGGGGCCGTTCTCATCGTGCCCATGCCCGTGATCGGCGCTTATTATTAGGGCCACCTTCTCCCCTTCCTCCTCGAGGGTTCTCCCGAGGACTTCGCCGAACTCTATGAGGTCTGCCCTTTCAACGCCCCTTGACGGCGTTATCAGAACCAGGGGTTTTTTCTCGAGGAACTGCAACGGTATCAGTTCCCCCCAGCTCAGGGGCCAGCGTGAGTACTCACCTCTCAACGAGGCGAAGTTCAAATCAACTACCGGCATTCCAGCGTCTTTCTCGTTCCTGTAAATTTTTTCGGCCAGTTCTCTCCAGGTTTCCCATTCGCCGGGAAGTTCCTTCCCCTCAAAGCCGATCCAGGAAACTAGGTGCTCGGCCATAACGATTCCAAGGTGGTCGCTCATCCTTACGTTGTGGGGGCTGACAAGGACGTAGGAGTCAACATCTGCGAAGGCCCTTCCGATATCCCTGAGAACCTCCGCCAGCTTTTTCGTTTCCCCATCTGGAGGCTCCAAAACGGGGTTCCCATGGGGCATCAAACCTATTCCGACGAGCATTTTCATCACCTCAGGCATTTTTCAAGGTTTCCAATCGCGCATTCCATTATTCCTCCGCCTTCCATATGGGAAAGCGTCTTCAGCCCGGAGCCGGTTAGGATTGAGACGACCTTGGTGCCCTCGGGGATTGTTCCGCTTTCAACGAGCTTCTTCAGAGCCGCTATTCCGGTTGCGCTCGCCGGCTGGACGAAGAGGCCTTCACCGGCCAGCTTTTTCTGAGCTTCGATTATCCCTTCGTCGCTCACGGTAACGCAGAGCCAATTGAACTCGCGGAGCAGTTTTAGGACCGCGTTCCCGCTCGGCGGGTAAGGGTTTGCTATGGCCTTTGCTATTGTCTTTGGCCTTTCAAAGTGCTCTATCCTCGCTTTCCCCTCCCTGAACGCCCTGCATATCGGGGAGCAACCTTTGGCCTGAACAGTTATAAGCTTTGGGAGCTCTTCAATCAGCCCGTTCCTCATCAGCTCGATGAAGCCCTTCGCTATCCCCCTGAAGAGCCCTCCTGAGCTGGTGGGGATTAGAACGTAGTCCGGCGTTGTCTCCTCGGCTATCTCGAATGCTATGCCCTTGTAGCCCTCGACGCGGAAGGGGTTGTCGGAGTTGATGAAATAAACACCCAGGTTCTCCCCGAGTTTCAGGCTCTCAAAGTAAAGTCTCCCGTAGTCGCCCCTGACTCTTATGACACTTCCGCCGTAAACCGAAACGGCTTTGAGCTTCTCCTCGTCCGCGTTTTCCGAGACGAGGATTTTTGCACTGAGGCCAGCCCTTGCGGCGTAGGCGGCTACACTTGCCGCCATGTTGCCGGTCGAAACGGTTCCGACAGCCTTGTAGCCTGCTTTAATGGCGTAGCTCACCGCCAGAAAGGTCCCCCTGTCCTTGAAGCTCCACGTCGGGTTAGCCGTCTCGTTCTTGAGGTAGAGCCTTATGCCAAGCTCCTCTCCGAGCCTTGATTTAACCAGCGGAGTATCCCCCTCACCGAGCGAGAACTCTAAAACCGGTTCAATCGGCCAGAAGTTCCAAAAGCGCTCCCAGACGCTCTTTCCTATGTAGGGCTCACCCTTGAGGATTTTAAACTCCACCGGCTCACCGCAGGAGCAGCGCTGGACGGGTTCCTCATAGGTTCTCCCACAGATAGGGCATCTAAGCTTCATTCACCTCCCTCCTGAAGGCTTTGAGGGTTACTACTCTTCCCGAGATGGTTATGGTGTAGGTTGCATAGTCGTTCCCTCTCGCGAGTTTCTCAAGGGTTTTTCCGAGCTCCATTGTGGCCGATTTGCTGGAGAAGAGGACGCGCCAGATGAGAATGTAGCCGGTTCCGTTCCTTGCTAAGATGAGCTTGTCTCCGCGCCACGAGGTTGAGACGTTCCAAACGGTCGCGTTGTTGAGCTTGGCAACGTCCCTGAGGAGAACATAAACGTAGAACGCACCGAGCCTGTCGTCCCAGAGAACCTTCGAGCCGTTCGGAACCTCAACGCTGACCCTCTCGGGAGTGAAATTCTCAAGGTAGAGCCTCGGCACCATTATCTCAAGCGTCGAGTTGGGGTAGCGTGAGTATGCGGAGTTGATCAGCTTCCAGCCCCCCTTCTCGTACAGGTAGCGAACGAATCTGTCCCCGAAGACGTAGGGAAAGATGTCCAGGTCTGTTATCGGGTTACCGCTCAGGGAGCGTATCTTGTGGATTGGAATCCCATTCCTTTCGCAGTAGAGATCTGCCACGAGGTCCGCGTCTCCCTCGACAAGGGCCTTTACCGCGAGGGTTCCGTCCGAGGTGTTCGCTCCATAGCGCGCGTTGAACCACTGCTTCTGGAGCACGTGCACGCTCTCGTGGGCTATCGTCCGCTCGGCCGTTGCTTTGTTGCCAAAGAAGTTCTCCCTGATTATGTAGATGGTGTCTCCAACGGTCGCCGCTATCCAGTCTGCCCTCTGCTCGTTCTCCTGGCGGATGAACTGGTAGTCCGGCGGCAGAAGAAGGGTCATCTTATATATCATCTCCTCCTCGTGGAGCCTTTCGAGGTCCAGCTTTCCGGGTTTCCACATAGCTAACGCTTGGGCTTTTGTTATAACGACGATCTTCGGCTTCTCTTTGAAGTGGAGGCCCCTTATCTCCTGTACCTGCTCCAGAATGGAGTTTACCTGGTCTAGAACTTCATCTGGGCCGGCCATCATGTAGGCCGCAGCGTAGAGTGAGAGGAACATGAGCCCAACGAGGAGACCCGCCAGTGGGAGCTTCCCCTTCATGATTGAAAGTTGGGTGGGGAGGTTAAAAAGGGCTTTGGTGCAATCTTTGATTGTTTCAATCCTTGAATTCGACGAACTCCTCCCTCATGCCATCTTTTGTTATGACAACGACCTGAACCTTTCTGTCTCCTGTATAAACATCCCGCTTTCCAGCGGTTTTGACGGCCCTGATTGCAAGCTCCCTCGCCTCCTCAGCGCCCATCCCCTTCTTGAACCCGTCCTCGAGAACGGCTATCGCGAAGGGGCTTCCCGAGCCTGTCGCCGTATAGTCATCGAAGACGAGGCCGCCGAGCGGGTCGAGGTTCGCCAGCGTAGGCTCATCAACGTAGCCGCCCACGATAATCTGCACCATGTATGGAAAGAACTTGTTCTCATTGAGGATGTTGCTAAGCAGGTTGGCCATCGCCTTCGTTGTCATCTCTCTGTTCCAAGTGAACTGATAATACCTCGCCTCTGCCTCCAGCATGCGCGCGAGGGCCTGAACGTCGCCGACGCTTCCGGCCGTTGTTATCGCTATTCTGTCCGTGATGGGAAGTATCTTTCTTATGTTAAGGGTCTCGACCATGTGATCGAGGGAAGCCTGAGTGTCCGCGGCGAGAACGACGCCGTCCTTAGCTTTTATACCAATGGTTGTGGTTCCGGTCTTCTTGGTTTCCATTCTCTCACCCCCTGCTATTTCTCGCGTCATGTTTTAACGCTTTCGTTCTGGCTCGGGATAAGTACCCTGCTCCCGTCAACAGTCTCTATCTTTACCCTCACCCCATAGACCTCCTCGAGGACGCTTTCTTTAAGTGCTTCTGGCTTTCCCTCCCAGCGCTTTTCCCCGCGGTGGAGCAGTATCAACCTGTCTGCGTAGCGGAGTGCCATGTTGAGATCGTGGAGGACTGCTATAACTATCTTCTCATTCCGCATCTTCCTCAGGAGTTCCATCACAACCAGTGCGTGGTTTATGTCGAGGTGGCTAGTCGGTTCGTCGAGGAGTATCGCCTCACTTCCCTGGGCTAATGCTCTCGCTATCAATGCCAGCTGGTACTCTCCCCCGGAGAGGTTGGTTATGGGGTCTCTCCTTTTTTCCCAGAGACCGACGTGCTTTAGGGCACCCTCAACGTCGCCCTTCGTTGCATAGGTGCCCATCTTCACAAACTCCTCAATGGTGAAGGCAAACTGTGGGAGGGAGCTTTGCGGCACGTAGGTTATCATTCTCGCCCTTTCTCGGGGCTTCATTCCGATTAAATCCTTCCCATCAACCAGGACTTTTCCGCGGGGTTTGAGAATGCCGACCATGGCCTTAAGAAGGGTACTCTTTCCGGCACCGTTCGGCCCGATTATCGAGAGAAGCTCGCCTTTTTCCGCTTTAAACTCGACGTTTTTAAGGATTTCCTGCTCTCCATAGGAGAAAGACACGCTCACCTCTAGCTTCATGAGTAAAGCTCCCCCCTCTTATGTTTCATCAGGAGGTAGAGGAAGAAGGGCGCACCCATTATGGCTGTTATTATGCCTACCGGAATCTCCGTCGGCCGTGCCAGAACTCGCGCTAGTAGGTCAGCGGTCACGAGCAGAACACCTCCAAAGAGAGCGCTCGCTGGTGTCAGCTCCCTGTGGTTTGGTCCAAGGATGAGCCTCATTATGTGAGGTCCCATGAGTCCGACGAAGCCTATTATCCCGGAGGTCGAGACGGAGAAAGCGGTGAGCAGCGTGATTGCACCGATGAACAGCTTTCTGTAGAGGTGAAGGTCAAGGCCGAGGGCTATGCTCTCCTCCCCGAGGAGGATGAGGTTCAGTTCGCGCCACCTCCAGATTAGAAAGCCAAGTCCTATTGTTGAGACCAGTGCCATCTCCCCCACGTTGGTCCACATTGCGCCGTTGAAACTCCCCATCAGCCACATCCAGGTTACCGTTGCCCTGTTTTGATGGCTTATTATAACGTACCATGTAGCGGCGCTCGCGAGGAAACCGAAGGCTATTCCAGCGAGGAGGAGGGTGTCCATTGGGACCCTGCCATCAACCTTTGAGACGGAGTAGACGATGAGAACCGACAGCACCGCCGAGACGAGTGCCGCCAGCCCCATGTGGCCGGGGGAATAAACCGATGCCAATGCCGCTCCCAGTCCCGCCCCAGCACTTATGCCTATTATATACGGGTCCGCTAGGGGGTTCCTGAAGAGTGCTTGGCTCGCCGTTCCAGCCCCTGCGAGGCTCATGCCAACGAGGTATGCTAGCAGAACCCTTGGCAGGCGGAGTTCCCAGACAATTACGAAGTACTCTGGCTTCTTACCCGGGTTTATTGAAGGAAACAACCCGTGGAGAGCCTCCTTTACCCCGTAGGCGATTGATGAGGTTATACCGGATGGGCTGATGCTGACAGAGCCTATGTACACCCCAATGAAAACTGCCATTAACGAGAGGATGACGAGCGTTGGGAGCCACTTTCTCATGTCGCCGGATTATTTGTCCAGCCGTTTAAAGGTTTCGGGCCTAAACTTAAAAAGTCCGGTGCCCAAAGTGGTACCATGAGCATTTCCATTCGACAAGGGGATGGCAGAATAGCGTTGGTGATGGTCTCGATAAGGCCGGTCAAGCTATTTGATATTCCAGAAGTGGTTAGGATAGAACGGGAGTCCTTCAACGAGGAATACCCGCGCGGCGTTTTTCTGGCGTTCCTTGAGAACAACCCGAGCACGTTCCTCGTGGCCGAGTATAACGGTAGAATAATCGGCTACGTGATGGGCTACCTGCGTCCGGACATGGAAGGACATATAATGAGCATAGCCGTCGATCCGAAGTACCGGGGAAACGGGATAGGTTCGGCCCTTCTCAACGAGGTTATAGAAAGGCTCGTAAACGAGGGCGCCCGCTACATTGGCTTGGAGGTTCGTGTGAGCAACGAGAACGCGATAAGGCTCTATGAGAGCTTCGGGTTCAGGAAGATTAAGAGGATAATCGCGTACTACTCCGACGGCGAGGACGCCTATTACATGCTCCTGCCGGCGGAGGAATGGGGTGGAAGGAATTGAAGGAACCGATAATTTTTCAGCTTAGCGGTGACAGGGTCTTCAGTGATCGTGAGAAGGCCATAAACCAGTTCTACAACAAGCGCTACTTTGGCGAGGTCGTGAACGGCAAGCTCTTCCTCTCGCTCATCGAGGCGGCCTACCTGATGGAGAAGGGCAAAGTAAGGGTCTTCAACGGCGAGAGGGAGCTGTCCTTCCAGGATCTGGTCGAACTCGGCCGGAAGCGCGATGATCAGTTCGACATAAAGTTGCTCGTCTACACCGACCTTCGGGACAGGGGTTACACCGTCAAGTCAGCCCTCAAGTTCGGCTCTCACTTCCGCGTTTACCGGCGTGGAATGGACGAGCACTCACAATGGCTCGTCTGGGTAGTCCCCGAGAACCTGCGCTTTTCCCCGAACGACATCACGGCGCGGGTTAGGGTGGCCCACGGCGTCAGGAAGAACATGATTATGGCCGTCGTAGATGAGGACAACGACGTGGTTTATTACAAAGTTGAGTGGGTTAAGTTCTGAGGCCTCACTTTCTCAGCCCCCTCAATTCCGTCACGACATTCTGGACCCACTCTGGAAGTTCCTCAAAGGGAACGATCCTAACGCTGACATTCCCTGATTTTAGATTGACCATCACAACTGCAAACTCTCTTTCCGGGGTAGGGAGGGTGGACGTTACGTTGGAATCCTCCGCAGTGTTTCTTTCGTCGCCCCCAACTGAGTAGTAGAGCCAGACCGTGAGGTTGGTCACGTTGTACGTTATGAGGGTTGCTCCGGCTGGGAGGCTGGCCTTTTCCTCAACCAGCGACCGAGCCATGTCAAGTGCCTTTCCCGTGTAACCAAGATAGTCGCTGTGGGAAATCGCCTGGATTTTCAGCACTTTGCCACTATCGGCTCTAACGACCCGGTAGTATCGTGTTCCTTCGCTGGTGTTAACCTGATAGTACTCGTAGTAGGTTGAGTTTCCCAGAAAGATACCGCCGAGGATGTGCGGATGGCTGGCGATTAAGGAGTTAAACTCGGAGTTTTGATGTGAACTTGCACTGTATCCATACATGCCTACACAAAGAATAAAGAGAAAGAAGACGGAAACTGTTAAGTAGGTTCTTTGTAGGTGCTTCTTCACTATCCCTCACCTTAACTCGTATTTACTCTATCAATGTGTACTGAGTTGGTGATAATATAAAGAGGTTTTCCTTTTTTAATTAAGTAAGACACAAGGGAATTAATGTTTTTAGGGGAGTCCTTGAAGAGGCCTTGTGCCTTTAGTTGTATCAAATATCTGGGGGCTATTTTAACTATGTGGTATTTTGAAAGCTCTTGGGGGGTTAGCGTGGAAGGTGTGGGAGCAGTCTCAACTGAGATGTACCATGTTACAGAGTCATAAAGCTCCCCTGCTCCAATGATATAATCATTAACTGTAAATCTCTTGTAAGAGTGGACTCCTGGTTCCACGTATAGTAAGAATCTTATGTAGTGGGCTTCGTCGGGAACTCCTATTCTAGGTCCTCCATAATGCCAGTTCCAATCATAGGTTATTTCGTTGGGATTTTTGTCTCCTTGGTAGTTGCTGAGAAGTGCGTCGACTAAGGAATAGGCATCCATAATAAAGGAAATTCCACTATCCACCTCCATAGCATCTAGGGTTAATTGGAACAAAGAAACCGCAGATTTGTATGAATCATGGGGGCCACTAGTGGATGGGTAAACTGCAGTGAACATTGGGTCATTGGGGTTGTAAAGGAAATGTATCTCTGAGTTTTCCCTTTTTATTGTCACTACATCCTCCATAATGAGTGGGACAGGATCTCCTTTCTTGTATAAAAAGTCATTATTGTTTGAACGTGCACTTGCTGCTCCGGCTATTATGTAGTCGTATCTCCACATCCCAATTCTTGGATCCCATATTCCATCCCATGAACCAAGTGTAACGCTTAGTGAGGCATTATAAGTGCCACCTTCCATACTTCCTCTACCTTTTGCCACTAATGTACTTGTATGCTGGGGATTCGACGATGTTCCGGAAGAGACTATGCCCGGCCATGATGAAGTCGGGGCAATTAGTGTCGTTGCTGCCGCGCTTCCGGCTGTAACTCCAACCATCAGCAGTCCCAGCAGGACTGCGAACAGCGGCTTCCACTTCACGGGGTTCACCTCAATAATGGTTGTGCAATACCACTTGTGCAACTTTCCCTTATAAGTTTTTCCTTTTACTTTTAGTAAAAATTCTTCCTTTTTTTTTCAGGTATGACTTTATTCTAACACATGTTTTTCTCTTGGAACGGGTCAAAAGAAGACTGAGTAAGAAAGTTGCACGACGATGCAACAGGTGATTTTTGGGACCACAACCGTTTGTGCACAGACTAGTAGAATAGAAAAAGAAAACGACAAAACCTCACTTCAGGA
>NZ_JALVUC010000004.1 GCF_027023865.1 Thermococcus sp.
AAACCCAACGAGTACGGGGCTAAGAACTGGGAGGAAGTGAAGGTGGAAGTGAACCCAGTAAACGGGACGGAACTGCAACAGGCAGGCTTTAAATGCAGTGATCAGAGGGGTATGATGGTAGACTATACTCCAAGTTCTTTCCGAGGGCTTATAATCAGAAACGTCCAGCAACCCTTTTTAACTCCCCCCTCCAACCTCCTTGGGGTGATGTGGATGAAGGTTACCGTTCGCTACTTCGCGCGCTACCGCTCCCTCGTTGGCAAAAGCGAGGAGGAACTTGAGGTCCCAGACGAAATAACAGTCGGCGGGCTTATAGAGATTCTGAAGGAGAGGCATCCAGCTCTCAAGAACGAGGTCTTCGCCGAGGACGATGATCTGGCAGACGTCAATGTCTCCAGAAACGGGCGCTACGTCCGCTTCGACGAGGTTCTCCGTGATGGAGACGTCGTTGCTATATTCCCCCCCGTGAGCGGTGGTTGAGATGCTGAGTGAGAGAGAGCTTGAGCGCTACGACAGGCAGGTCATGATCTTTGGACGGGAGGGCCAGGAGAAGCTGAAGAACTCGAAGGTGGCCGTTGTCGGTGTCGGCGGCCTTGGAAGTCCTGTCGCATACTACCTGGCCGCCGCTGGAATCGGCACGCTCCTCCTTATAGATGAGCAAAAGCCGGAACTCAGCAACCTCAACAGGCAGATACTCCATTGGGGGGAAGATTTGGGTAGAAACCCCAAGCCCATCTCCGCGAAGTGGAAGCTGGAGCGCTTCAATTCGGATGTAAAAATCGAGACCTTCGTTGGAAAACTCACCGCCGAGAACATCGATGAAGTCCTTGATGGCGTTGACGTAATCGTCGACTGCCTCGATAACTTTGCCACGCGCTTTCTGCTCGATGACTACGCCCACAGGAAGAGAATTCCTCTCGTCCACGGCGCGGTTGAGGGAACGTTCGGCCAGGTTACGACGGTAGTCCCTGGCCTCACGAAGTCCCTCCACGAGATCTTCGGTGTGGTTAAGGAAAAAAGCGGGAAGTTCCCCATTATTGGGGCGACCGCTGGCGTCGTAGGCTCCATCCAGGTCATGGAGGTTCTTAAGCTCCTCACGGGCATCGGTGAGCCTCTGACCAACAGGCTCCTGATAATCGACCTCGCCTACAACACCTTTGACGTCGTTGAACTCAGGTAGACGGGGCCTTCACTTCTTCCTTCACGTTTATTGAGGTTATCCTGAACATCTCGACCCACAGGCCTTTCTGCTTGATGTTCATCTCTCCAAGGAGGTTGTCTTTTACCCTCGCCTCCGCCTCCACGTGGAAGCTCAGCTTTCCACCTATCAGCCTGTCCCCGTTGAAGTAAAGCTCCAACGTGCCATTTTGGACTTCGACGCTCGAGTTGGGTGAGGTTGCGAAGTAGTTCCTAGCCAGCGGCGTTATGAGGTAGTCAGGCACGCTGTAGGTCAGTACCGTCACCTCCCCGGTTTTTATGGAGTTCGGCTTTTTCGTCAGGTAGGTTCTGGCCAGACCCACAATGTTGAACCTCCACACCATCTCGCTTACCCGCGAGTCGTTGAGCTTTACCCATCCACTGACGATGTGCATGTACGTCGCGTTCCCGATGACTATCCGGGATATCGTTGTTGACGGTCCCACGGGCGGGGTCTTTGTCGTGGAGTTTATCCACGCGCTCTTTGATTGGAAGTCGATGTAGCCCTTCTCATCGATTAAGAGGGTCAGGTTCTCGCTCTGGGAGGTTTTGTTACTCTTTATTGTGACAGTCATGTTGATGGTCGTGTTGCTCACGTAGATGAACTGGTCTATCCCATTGACGGCCTTCAGGAGTTCCTTGAGGTTTGGGGTCTTTCCGTTCCCCGTTGCGGGTGGCCTGGTCGTAGTAGTGGTCTGAGTGTGACTCTGGCTCTCGGTTGTTACGTTCACCAGGGGACCGTTTCCGGACTGAACCGTCGTGGTACTCCCGTTTTTTCCTTGGCCAATGCACCCAGCGGCAAAGCCTATTAGGAGGATTACTATGACGAGCATCGCATACTTCTTCATCTTCCCACCGGAGTTGTTTTGTGTCATTTGCTTTAAACCTTTTCACACCGCTCCCTTTTTAACCAGCCTTTTCAACTTCTTTTGGTGGGGGAGCATGAAGGTGAAACTCACCTCGAAACCATTTGACCTCAACGAGGCACTGGGGCACCTCCTCGTTCCCGAGGCAGGAGCGTACGTTTTCTTCCTCGGTAAGGTAAGGAGTGAGAGTCACGGAAGGCATGTGAAGAAGCTCATATACGAGGCCTATCCCGATATGGCCGGGGAGGAGATGAGGCGCATAAGGGAGGAGGCACTGGAGAAGTTTCCCATCATCGACATGTTGATATGGCACCGTTACGGCGAGTTTGGGGTTGGTGAGGATACGATACTCATCATAGCCAGCGCTGGACACAGAAAGGAGGCCTTTGAGGCCTGTTCCTGGGCGATTGATGAGGTCAAGAAGCGCGTCCCTGTGTGGAAGAAGGAGGTAACCGATGGGGGAACCTTCTGGATAGAGGGAGACAGGGTAGTTCACGAATGAGCCTTTCCATTTTTTGTATACTATTTTTAATAGTTTACAAAATCGGAATAGAAAAAGTATATATATCCTCGTGCCATTTTTCCATTGGTGATGTCGGGTGGAGAAGGTCGTTTATGAATCACTCACTCCCGTTGATTCTGGTACGGTTCCCAACATCGTGGCCGTTTCAAAGCCCCCCTGGAGTAACAAGTCCCACTGTGGCAAGCTTGAGAGGCTTATCCTCCAGCTCGGTGCGGGGAAGGGCAGGTTCTCCGAGACGACTGGAATCCCCAGGTCGATAGGTTGTATAGGCAACAATCACTTCGTTCTTAGAAGGGAGCCGATGAGCGTCGAGCGCGTTAAAGAGCTGATTCGCGAGTTCAAAAAGGCTGATGGGGGGGAGCTTTGGCTCACGAACTACGACAGCCTTGACTACCTCATCTCGATAGCAACTTACGCGGTTGAGATCGAGGTTCCGGAGGTTTACGCGGTTGTTCTCCTCGATGATATCGAGATGATTGAACCCATTGAGGGTGTCAGGTTCATTGCAGAGCTTGAGTACTCGGAGGAAAACGTGCGTAGGCTTGAGGCCCACACTTGGCTCCACGGCGCGCTGATAACAGTCAGGGGTTCAAACATCGAGGAGCTTAAGGGCCTCAAGATCAGCTTTCCGGGGGAGGTATACGTGGACGTCCTCTATCCCGGCTCCGCTAGAAAGCTCGACTTCAATGTCATAGAGATCCGCAGGATATTTAACCCGACAACGGAGAAGTACCACGACTGCCTCGCTGGAACCATCGCGATAACGGCCGACGGCTACGTCCTCCCATGTCCTCTAATGCGCACCTTCATTGTCGCCGACGCGAAATTAACGGGCATAAAGGGCATTCTCAAAAAGAGGCGCCTCAAGGACTTCTGGAAGCTCACCAAGGACAGGATAGAGGCCTGCAATACCTGCCCCTTCCGCTACATCTGCCATGACTGTCGCGTCCTTGAGTTCCAGGCGACCGGTGAGTTCGACGGCATGGAGTACTGTCCCATATTTCCCTAAAATTCAAGGATGGAGCGCCAGCCTTTTCCGTCTTTCCTTGCCATCCTTTCATATCTCGTTCTCATGTTCCTGTCGTTTATCTCCTTGAACGCTGGATCGAAGTACTCAATGATGAGCTTCTCCACGTAGTTGCTGAACTCTAGAATCTTACTCCCCAAGTCTTCTTTCGAGGAGAAGTACCACTCCAGAAAATAACCGTATCCTGGGAGCACCGCCACGCTTATCTCGTGCTCTTCAAACCGCTCTAGAACCTCCTCGTTCAGGTGTTGGGTTAATCCTATAACCGCCCTATCGTGGACGTTCACGTCGAAGTAGGCGCTGAAGCCGCTGATTATTCCTTCATCTATCAGCCTGTTTATCATGTACCTCACCGTCGGTCTGCTCTTTCCGAGTTTTCTGGCTATCTCCGTTATGGGAGTTCTCGCGTTCGCCTTAAGGATTCCGATGAGAACCGCGTAGTCGTAGTCGAGGTTCCATCTTCCGAAGTTGTCGTTGCCATTATAGGGATATGCCCTTGCCTCGTAGTACTCGTAGTCATTGGAGTATTTCTCGAGCATCTTTCCGGCAAGCTCTCTCTGGTCGTCGGGAACGAGGAATATCACGGACAAGCCGTTTTTAAAGCCGAACGCTGGGTTGGCGTAGCTTATGAACGGGTTCTGTACCATTCTGGCGGCCACTTCCATAAGCCTGTCAGAGGGGACACTCAGAAAACCGACGAAGCTCCGTAACCCCATCCGCCTCAGGCTTAGAACCGCGCTCACGTGGAGGTACTTGCCGTAATACCTGTCGTAGAGCCTCTTCAACCTGTAATAATTTATCCCCTCTTTCTCCGCTATCTTTCTCAGGCTGTCGAGGGGGTATCTCTCGAGTACTTTGACTAGAAATTCCAGCTCCTCCTCAACCGGACCCTGCATTTTGCTCACCGCCGCGGCGGGAAAAGGTTATATCTTCTCACATATTAAACCTTCCGGTGGTGCCCATGGTGAAGATAGAGGTCGTTGATATAGAGAAGCCCGAGGGGGTTGAGGTTATAGTTGGGCAGGGCAACTTCTCGATATTCACCGTCGATGACCTTGCAAAGACGCTTCTCACGACGGTTCCCGGCATAAAGTTCGGAATCGGGATGAACGAGGCAAAGCCGCAGCTCACCCGTTTCGCCGGAAACGATGAGGAACTCGAACAACTCGCCGCAAAGAACGCCCTCAAGATAGGGGCGGGTCACGTCTTCGTCATCTTAATGAAGAATGCCTTCCCTATAAACGTTCTGAACGCCGTCAAAAACCACCCCGCGGTGGCTATGATCTACGGGGCCAGCGAGAACCCCTTCCAGGTGATAGTCGCCGAGACCGACCTTGGAAGGGGTGTCCTTGGTGTGGTGGACGGAAAGGCCGCCAACATGGTTGAAGACGATGAACTCAAGAAGGAGAGGCGTGGGCTCGTCGAGAGGATAGGCTACAGGTTCGACTGAGCGACAACCTTTTTACCCCCTCCTCTCTTCTCCCTCCGGTGGTTCCATGAGATTGGCATTCATCACATCAAACCCCGGCAAGGTGGAAGAGGCTAAGAAGTACTTTGAATCCCTTGGAGTTGAGGTTTACCAGCTCCGCTTTTCCTATCCAGAGATACAGGCGGACACGCTTGAGGAGGTTGCCGAATACGGTGCGGAATGGCTCTCCGGGAGGGTAAATGGTCCCTTCTTCCTCGACGACTCCGGACTCTTCATCAACGCCCTCAAAGGTTTTCCGGGCGTTTACTCTGCCTACGCTTACAAAACCCTGGGTATGGATGGCATCTTGAGGCTCTTGGAGAAAGAGAGGGACAGGAGTGCCTACTTCAAGAGCGTCATCGCCTACTGGGACGGGACACTTCACCTCTTCACTGGCAGGGTTGATGGGGAGATCATAACTGAAAAGCGCGGAAGTAACGGTTTTGGGTTCGACCCGGTTTTCAGGCCGTCGGGATTTGATAAAACTTTCGCCGAAATGACAACGGAGGAGAAAAACAAGATATCGCATCGAGGAAGGGCTTTAGAAGCCTTCGCAGAGTGGCTAAAGGAAAACCTTAAATAAGCCCGTGGTTCAAACTATCCAGCAGTCTTTGTACAGATGATGAAGGGGGTCGCCATGTCAGGTTCGCTTGATAACATCGATGCCCGATTGTTGAGGGAGCTTAAGGAGAACGCGAGGGAGAACATAGCCAGCCTGAGCAAGAAGCTCGGCATACCTAGGACGACCGTCCACTACCGCATCAAGAAGCTTGTTGAGGAAGGTGTGATAGAGAAGTTCACGGTCAAGCCCAACTACAAGAAGCTCAACCTTGGCACTACGGCCTTTATATTAGCACGCTACGACCCGGATTCGGGCCTCAACCAGAGGGAGGTGGCCGAGAGGATAGCGGCTCTCGACGGCGTCTATGAAGTGCACATAATAGCAGGTGAGTGGGATCTGCTCATAAAGGTCCGCGCCCCCAGCTCTGAGGAGGTGGGCGAGATAGTCGTTGACAGGCTCAGGGAGATAAGGGGAATCGGGCAGACGGTCACAATGGTGTCCTTTGTCACGGTTAAGGAGGAGTTATAACGGGCGATGATCGACGTTCTCCTTTCTGATTTGTGATGAAGCGAGGTTTGGTGAGCCCTACATAACGCAGCACTCGTAGATTACCTCCACGTCCCTCACCGTTTTTGCCCATTCTACGATTTTCCTCGGCGGGTTTGTGAGCCTGTCGACGCCCGCTAAAACCGCCCCCCTGTCGAAGTCGAGCCTCCACCTCCCGAGCGGTCGCATGCAGCCGATGCTTACCTCTCCGTCAAAGTGATTGCGGGCATACTTTACCACGTCAAGGCTCTCTTCCACGCCCGGTTTTGGGACGTTTTCCATCTCGGTTCCCTTCGTTGGGATGAACACATCGAGTACGAGGACATCTATGGGGTATTCCGCCAGCATGTCTATCGCTTTGTACTCCCAGTGAATCCTCCCGAAGTCGAGGCCTATCGTAATGTGGGGGGCGATTCTAATCCCCTTCTCGGTGAGGAGATCGAGGATTTTGAGGTAGTCCTTCACGGTCTTGTCTATCTTGTAAACGCGCTTTATCACGCCGTCGTCACCCACGAAGTCGAGGGAGACAACGTCGACGTACTTCACCCACCCCAGGTCGCTTTCGTCTATGAAGCCGACGTGGGCGTTGAGCTTGAGGTTCGTTCTCCTCTTTATCTCCTTTATTTCCTCGGCGTAGAGGTCGAGGGGAACCTTCAGCCTGCCGTCCATTCCACCACTGAGGAGACAGCCGATGTAGCCGTTTTTAGCGAGGTCGAGGCAGTAACTCAAGAGTTCTCCCCGTTCGGGCTTCCTCATCCCCTCAAGGTAGTGTCTCCCACAGTGGGCGCAGTTTAAGGCGCAGGCGTTGCCTGTGACTGAGATGGAGGGGAACTTAATGCCTGGAATGTAGATTTTGAGCTTTTTTCGTCCTGTCATTTTGGGCCGCCACCTTTAACAACCTTTGCAGAAGCAAAAGTTGATCAAAAGTTTTTGGATGAAACTTTTCCCCAGGAAAGTTTCCTTGGGGGGAGGGGGTTAGCAAGGACGTGGGGGGTGAAACCCCCCGGTCCTGCGAGGGGAATTTAATGCCCGGAATGTAGATTTTGAGCTTTCTCTTCATTCCTGTTCACCTCAGGGGGTTGTAGGGGGATATTGAGCTTTTCTGTTTTCACCCCGGACATCACCTGTTTTAACAGTCCAGAATAGGAAAAATATAACGGTTTTGGGACAAAATGGGAAAAGGAAATCACTTCTTGGCTTCCTTGTGCTCCCTGAATAGTGGCCACCAGGCCTTCTTCCCAAAGAGGCTCATGAAGGCAGGTCCTATGAAATAAACAGCCATGGTTGCCGTCAGGAGTATGCCCGCCGCGAGGGCAAAGCCTATCTCCCTCGTTCCCCAGGTACTGCTGAGCATCAATGCCCCGTAGGTACTCGCCAGAACCACCGAGAGCCCTATGACGAGCTTGTCCATTGTTCCAGCGGCGACGATGAGTGACTCGTCCGGCTTCCTGCGCTCGAACTCGTCCCTTGCCTTCACGAGATAGAAGCTGTTGTAGTCTATGCCGACGCCCATGAGCACGACGAATACCATCAGCGGGAGGAACCACATGACCTGCTGTCCAAAGACCCTTTCGAAGAGCCACGTCGAGATCCAGATGCTCGTCATGACTCCGAGGAATATAGTGGTCATCGTCGAAGCCACTGCTGGTAGCCCCTTGAGTGTAGGTATGAGGGACAGGAACATCAGGACTAGGGCCACTGGGATTATCCTGTGCCAGAAGATGTCATTTATCCTGTTGGTTAAGTCCATTGAGAGTGCGGCACCACCTCCAACGAGGCCGGCTTTTATCTGTGGGTTCTTCTCTGCCAGCTCCCTTACGTAGCTTCTGAGGGCCTTAACGAACTCCCTTGCAGCGTTTCCAGTGGAACCGTAGTCGGTCTCAACTTGGATGAGCACCTTGTCGCCCTTCGAGGATATGAACCTGTCGCCTCCGAGGGCTTTTATTGAGGAGAGAGTCAGGTTGCCGACCGGTTCTCCGTAGGGCCTCGTCGGTGAATAAACTGCCTTAACCCCCTTCATTGAAGCTATGTGTGCCGTTATCTCATCCACGAGTTTGAGGTCGTTGTCAGTTACCTTACAGTTGAACTCGATTATCACGTAGTTTGGAGAGGTAAGCGAAGCCCCAAGTTTCTCCTCGCTTAGCGTTATGAACTTGAGGGTGTTGCTGTTCTCAGGGAGGAAGAGGCTCATGTCGTGGGTCCCCTTGAATGTCACGAAAGTGTATGTTGCCGGTGCCGCTATGAGGAGCGCTATCAGGAGGACAACCCTGGCGTGTTTGATCATCCACTCCGCGATCCTGCTCCGCTCGTCGACGTCCATCGTCCTCAGGTGCCTCACGCTCCGTGGCCACCAGAACCAGTTCTTATCCCCTATCAGGGCTGTTATCGCCGGGATGAAGGTGAGGCTCGCGAGGAGCACCACCACGGCTAAGGGGGCTATTATTCCCATCTGCTGGAATATCGGGAACTCCCAGGCGAGGGTGAAGCTGGCGAAGGCTATGATGTCAGTTGAGGCACTCGCAAGGACTGCATCCTTGGCCCTTCTCAGTGCTTCTGCAACGGCTTTTTCGTGCTCGTAGCCCTCTGCAATGTACTCCCTGAAGCGGTGGACGTAGTATGTCGAATAGTCTATCCCTAGGCCGAGGGCGGTCGTTATGGTGAGCATCTGCGCCCAGCTTCCGACGTTTAGGATTCCGCCCTTTGCTAGAAGGTAGGCTATTCCGAGGGCCGTCAGAGCGGAGGTTGCAACGCCTGTGAAGGGAAGGAACGTCGCGAGGAGGGCCATCCCCATGAGGATGAAGAGTACGATGAGAGCGGCAATCATGCTTGCCTTCGTCGTCGTGCTGTTGTCCCTCTGGCCGTACTCGGTCATCTCGTGTGATTGGATGACGGTTCCCCCGAGGGCGCCATCAACGTCAGGGAAGTACCTCCTGAACTCCCCAAGGGCTATCTCCTCCACGCGCGTCGCATTTCCTGCCCTGTATCTGTAAATGTCGTCGCCAGGTCCGGGCCTTCCGCGCGGAACGAAGGTTATGAGCATCGTGGTGTTGTTGTTGCTCTTCAACATTTTAAGGTATGTCTCGGACCTCGCGTACACCGTTGGGAACAGCTCCTCCGCCAGTGGTTTAACGTCTCCCCGGGTTATCCCCTCGGGATTATCCTTGAAGCGGAAGGCAATATCAGCGAGCTTTGAGGTGTTGAAGGTCATCTCCATGCCGTAGGGATTGGCTCTGCTGGATGTGAGGAAGGCCTTTACCGACTCCTTGACGAGCTTCTCTATCTCCTCATCACTCATTGGGTAGTTCTTTACCACTGCCTTTGTCAGGTTCATAATGAGGGCCTTGAACTCCTCCAAAACGGCCGCGCTAGTTCCTTCCATCTTTTCCTCGGCCCCTCTGAGGAAGAGGCTCTCTGCCAGCCCCCTGGGGTTGACCCCCCCGTAGAGTTTCCTCACAATTTCCGACACGTTAAAGCTGGTATTGCCCCCCATCCCTGCGGCCATGGCTGAGGCAACCTTAACCGTTGCGTCCTCAACATTTGTGCCGTTTATTACCCCCTCCGGGTCTTTGGTGGCGGTTTTGACGATGAGATCGGCTATTTCTCCGGCGTTCGGAACTCCAGCCGTTAATAGCTCCTCAGCTGTTCTGGCCTTGAGTATCTCGATGGCAATCCCGTTGAGAACCTCCGCGTTCCCACTACTCTCGTATATTTCAGTGAGTATCTTTTCGTCAACGCTTAGGTCCATCTGGGCGGTTATCCCCTTTAGGATTGAGATCGTGGCGTTTTCAAGAACCACCGGGTTCTTTGAGAGAACCCCTGTGACGTTTCTGTCGTATTTAAAGACGGTGTCAACGATGAGGGGGACAAATTTGAAGGCATTCCCGGGGAGGCTTCTACCCATGCTCGAGAGGAGGATGTTTTTCTCAAGCTCGACTGTCGGGCCATTCTTCAAAAGCTCCTTCAGGACTTCCCTCGCGTTTGGGAACTTTGAGATGGGGTTGTTTGTGGAGTTGTCCATGAGCGAGAGCGCAACCTCAACCGTGGCGTTCTCAACGGCCTCTGTGCTTGGATTAGGCCCGAGCGAGATTGCAGTTTCAACTATTCCCGAAAAGCTCCTCGCGTTGAGTCTGCCAAAGCCCTCAACCTCGACCGTCTGGTTGCTCTGGGCTATTACCCCAGGGAGTTTCTGGAGTGCCGAGGTCGCTATCCCTGAAACTGCATCCTCAAGCTGTTCGGCGGCCATGTTCTGGAGGGCATACTCGCTTCCTACCTTCTTGTCGAAGGCGTTGATCCCGAGGTAGAAGGCCCTTCCATAGGCCTCAACGAGGGGAAGCTGCTCTGCGGGTGAGCCTGCCTTTACAATGCCTTCCGTAACGTTGGCTAGGAACGGGTCGGTGATGGCTTGGCTTCCCGCTTTGGAGTAAACCGGCTGAATCGAGTTGAAGACGGCGTATACAAACTCGGGGGTTGTTTTCGTTATGTTGGCTATCTTCTCGGCTTCCGCTGCTGTTAAACCCTTGTCGTAGGCCCCGCTCATCATTAAAGCTCTGTGAACCGCTATTGCCCCCATGTACGCCTTTCCGTAGGTTGAGTTGAGAGCGTAGAGGCCGGAGTTGAGGCTCACCAAAGTGGAGTTCAGCGATTTGAGCATTTTCGCGGTTGAAGTGAGGTTCTCGTGAAGGGCAACGTAAGCCGCATCCGTTTGGTTCAATGCACTCCTCAGGAGGACGGTCTGTTTGTAGAGAGCCGTGAAGTTCTGCCTTAGAGCCAGATAGCCCTCTGCCGCGCCGGCGAGGCCGTTCTTCACCATCTCGGTCGTGTTGTCGAGCGTATACGTCATGTTGAGGAGCCTTCCAAACCCTTCATCCGTCTGCACCGCCGTTGAGTAGAGGATTCCCGTGAGGTTGGCCGTCATCCTCGTCACGTTTAGGGTGACTGCGTAGGTGGTGTTCCAAAGTTCATTGAGAACATCGTAGTAGGAGGTAACGTTGTCGGCCTATTTCCCCTCAACCTTCTCCTTAAATGCATAGTAGGCCTTCTCTGCCCTTTCATCGCTGAGGTTCACGTTGGTTATGAGGAGGTATGTGAGATTCTCGTTCTGCGCCCTTGTAAACTCGCTGGAGATTATGTCTTGGACCTTTACGGACTCTATCTGATGGGAGACCATCTGGTTCTCGCCGTAGTTGGTTACCTCGGTTAGCTTCGCCGCGAGTGGAGTCATGAGGATTATCAGGACAATCCAGATGAGGATCACGAGCTTGGCGTGCTTGGCTATCCAGTCGTTCCAGGCCATTTTCCCACCTCAACTCTTTTATAGGATGAAGGCGAGGATTTACCGACAATATGTTTGAACAAGATATGTTTGAATCAAACATATTTGGAATTGAAGGCTATAAAAGTTTTGCGGGTGAGACCATGGGATCCGGGAAGGTGGTGAGGAACCTTTTCACAGTTCCCATGAAGAACATGATACTCCTAATCGTTGGCCTCAATGAGGAGGCCCATGGTTACGAGATAATGAAGGAAATAGAGAACCTTACCGGCGGCACTTGGAAACCGAGCCACGGGAACCTCTACACCATGCTGGGCAAAATGGTGGAAGAGGGCCTCCTCGAACCAAGGGAAGAGTTTCAGGGCAGGAGACGGCGGGTTAAGTACCGGCTTACCGAGAAGGGATGGGAATGGCTTAGGGAATCGAACGAGATAGCCCTGCGTTCCCTCTACCTTGCTGTTGAGTATCATGAGAGGCTCAGGGAAAAGCTCAGGGAACTTGGGTATGGAAGGGAGATAACTAGGGAGGCCGTCCAGAGATACATCGAGCTTCTCGACGATGTCATCTCAATCCTGCAGGCCAAGCGGGGGGGCCTCATCAGAACTCTTGAGGAGCTCAACTCTGAGAACAAAACCAAAAATGCATTAAAAAAAGGGCAGAATGAGGGCTGACCTCCTCTCCGCCGTGAATGGCGAGGGTTCGGCTTAATCCCTCGCTAATGGCGGTTCGGTTTACGGGCCCATCACCTACTCCCGTTGCCGGTTTCGGCTCAGCCCGAAGGCCGGGTCTTCGGC
>NZ_JALVUC010000005.1 GCF_027023865.1 Thermococcus sp.
ACGAGACCGTGCCCTCGGGCTGAACCGAAACCGGCAACGGGAGTAGGTGGATGAGTGCCCGTAAACCTTCCCGCGTTTGGTTTAACTCGTTGGAACCCTTCGCCCTTCACGGCGGAAAGGAGGTCAGTCCTTTATAGTCTTTCCCAACCCATTCCCGAGGGTTTTGTCCATAGCCACCTCCCGAAAGAGCGTCGAGACAAAGGCCGTTCTGAAGGTAGGATCGATTTTAAACAGGTTGGTGTAAACCTTGTCAACACCCTCCTTTCCAAGAACCTGCCCCCCCGATAGCCACAGCTCCCTGTAGAGGGTTCTTCCCTCAACGACTTCGACTTTCTCAATTTCTTCTCCCCTGATGCCGAGTATTTTCTCCAACAGAGCCAAACCTAAGGAGTACTCGCGCTCTGCCTTGGCCAGTTTCTCGTCTATGGTTATGTGTCTGCTGTGCCCCGTGGGAATCCCGAGGATTCTCCAGACGTTCCACCTTCTCATGTGACCGACTCTTTCCCCCCTGACCTCGCTTGAAGTCCGCAGAAGTTCCATGTAGACTTTCTTCAGAAGGTCGTTCAAGGGTTTCCGGAGGAGCTTTGGTAGTGGATTGCGCGCTTCTTCTTTTAGGGCAATTCCAGAGGTGTCTTTTATGAGAACAACCTTCCTCGGTTCAATGGAGAGGAATTCGATGAAGTAAGCGTCGATCGCAAACGTGCCCTTTGCTTTTCGTCCATCTTTAACCTCGAAGAGAACGTAGGGAACCTCCATAGCCATCCCAAACCTATTTAACCTCACCCTCAATAAGGATTGCGGTCGAGATGAAGGTCGAGGAACTTTCCGTTGACGAGAGAATAAAGGGGATCATCCGCGAGAGGGGCATTGAAGAACTCTACCCGCCGCAGGCTGAAGCCCTAAAAAGCGGCGTTCTGGCGGGTAAAAACCTCGTTCTTGCGATTCCAACGGCGAGCGGGAAGACGCTGGTTAGTGAGATAACTATGGTCAACAAACTCCTCCGCGAGGGAGGAAAGGCCGTCTATCTAGTTCCACTTAAGGCCCTCGCCGAGGAGAAGTACCGTGAGTTCAAGGCGTGGGAGAAGCTCGGAATTAGAGTGGCGGCAACCACTGGAGACTACGACTCAACCGACGACTGGCTGGGTAGGTACGACATCATAGTGGCAACCGCCGAGAAGTTCGACTCCCTGCTGAGGCATTCCCCTAGATGGGTCAAAGACGTCAAGCTCGTCATCGCCGATGAAGTCCACCTCATAGGCTCCTACGACAGGGGTGCAACTCTGGAGATGATACTCAGTCATATGTTGGGAAAGGCACAGATTTTAGCGTTGAGCGCAACGGTTGGGAACGCCGAAGAGCTGGCCGAGTGGCTCGATGCCGCGCTGGTCGTGAGCGACTGGCGCCCGGTGGAGCTGAGGAAAGGGGTTTTCCATATCGGGACACTCTTCTGGGAGGACGGAAAGATAAACAGGTATCCAGAGAACTGGGAGAGTTTGGCAGTCGATGCGGTGAAGAGGGGGAAACAGGCTTTGGTTTTCGTGAACACGAGGAGAAGCGCGGAAAAGGAGGCCATTTCGCTCTCATCGAAGGTTTCAAGACTACTCACCAAGCCGGAGATAAGGGGGCTTGAAGAGCTTATTCCCCAGATAGAGGACAACCCCACGACTGAGAAGCTAAAGAGAGCGCTAAAGGATGGCGTTGCATTCCACCACGCCGGTTTGAGCAGGGCCGAGAGGACACTGATAGAGGATGCATTCAGGGAGGGTTTGATCAAGGTGATAACGGCGACGCCAACACTTTCCGCGGGGTTAAACCTCCCCGCCTTCCGCGTTATAATCCGAGATACCAAGAGATACGCCGGCTTCGGCTGGACAGACATTCCTGTCTTGGAGATCCAGCAGATGATGGGAAGGGCCGGAAGGCCGAAGTATGATAAAGTTGGTGAGGCCATAATCGTCGCTAGAACGGAAGAACCGAAGAAGCTCATGGAGCGCTACATCCACGGAAAGCCTGAAAAGCTGTTCTCCATGCTGGCAAACGAACAGGCCTTCAGGAGCCAGATTCTGGCTCTAATCACCAACTTTGGAATTGAGGGCTTTCGAGAACTTGTTTCCTTCCTCGGAAGAACCTTCTACGCTCACCAGAAGGGGGATATAGCGGCCCTTGAATATAAGGCAAAGAATGTAGTCTACTTCCTCATTGAAAATGAGTTCATAGACATGGACATGGAGGACCGCTTTATAGCGCTTCCCTTCGGGAAAAGGACTTCCCAGCTCTACATTGACCCACTCACTGCCAAAAAGTTCCGCGACGCGCTCCCAAAGCTTGAAGAGAACCCAAACCCCTTCGGGGTGCTTCAGCTGATAGCGTCTACACCTGACATGGCGACGCTCACCGCGAGAAAGCGCGAGCTTGAGGACTACCTAGATTTAGCATACGAGTTCGAGGAGAAGCTCTACACAAACATCCCCTACTATGAAGACTCAACCTTCCAGGGCTTCCTAAGCCAGGTGAAGACCGCAAAGGTCCTCCTTGACTGGATAAACGAGGTTCCGGAGACGAGAATTTACGAGACCTACAATATAGACCCCGGCGACATGTACAGGATTCTGGAGCTGGTAGACTGGTTAATGTATGCATTCATCGAAATTTACAGGCTCTTCAACCCAAAGAAAGAAGTTTTAAGGCTCCTTAGCGACCTGCACCTCCGCCTGAGGCACGGCGTAAGAGAGGAGCTTCTTGAACTCGTCAGGCTTCCAAACATTGGAAGGAAGAGGGCGAGGGCACTTTACAACTCCGGTTTCAAAACTTGGGAGGACATAGTGAGGGCTAAACCCTCGGAGATTCTAAGCGTTGAGGGTATCGGCCTCAAGGTCCTGGAGGGGATCTATCATCACCTTGGAGTTGAAGACCGTCTCAAAGAGGAAAAAGAGGAAAAGGGGGTTGGGGCAGGAAAAGAGATGTCAAAACGAAAGACCTTGGATGACTTCTTCTGAGTTAAAAGGCTTCTCCCTTAACCCCTCCAGTGCTCCTCCAGAGGACGGCGATGCTCCTGCCGGGATTCAGACCGCGTTCATGAGCCTTCCAGTAGAGTTTTCCTCCCGCTCTCTGGCCGAGGAAGTAGGCCAAGACGAAGGTCAGTATCATTGGGGCGCCTGAGGCGTTCCAGCTCAAACCGGCAAGATAGCGTAGGACTACCACCAAAGGAACCGGAAGGTGAACGGCCAGCGCCCACTCGAGCTTGTTGGCGGTTCTCTTAGCATATGCTCTCCAGAAGCCAAACGGGATGTCTACGAAGAACGTAATGATAAGTCCAAGTATAAACCATTCAACGTTCATGGTTCCCACCATTATAGTTTTATAGGAAAACTTTAAAAAATTTTGCTTCCCTAACCAAACCCAACTTTTTTAAAAGCCTCCCCGGTTACCATGGGTTGGGCACAATGATTATCATAGTCACCGGAATGCCCGGATCTGGAAAGAGTAAAATCGTGAAGGAGTTCGAGGGGAGGGGTTTCCCCAGCGTTTCTATGGGCGACGTTGTCAGGGAGGAGACACTGAAGAGGGGGCTTCAGCTCACCAAAGAGGACGTTGCAAGGGTCAGCATACGGTTAAGGCAGGAAATGGGCCAGAATGCGGTCGCTAAGCTCACCGTAAGAAAGGTTAGAGAACTTCTCGAAAAGAACAGGGCAGTCGTTATAGACGGCGTTCGCTCGCTCGACGAGGTGGGAACGTTCAGGAGTTCCTTCCCGGATGAGAAGATAGTCATTGTAGCGGTTCACACACCCCCGAAACAGCGGTTCAAGCGACTCCGCAGGAGAGGCAGGCACGACGACCCGAAGACCTGGGAGGATTTCGAGGAACGGGACTGGAAGGAGCTGAAGTTCGGAATCGGGAACGTCATAGCGATGGCGGACTACATGCTTGTCAACGACGGAACCCACGACGAGTACGAGAAAAAGGTGAGGGAACTGGCCAACAGGATTCTAACCGAGCATTGAGTCGAGGAAGAGCATAACGTAGAAGCCGGCGAAGAAGCCTAAGGTTACGAGGGTCTCGCTTTCCTCCCTCCTGTATATCTCCGGTATCATCTCCTTGATGGTGACGTAGAGCATCGCACCGCCCGCCAGGCCCAGACCGTAGGGGAGGAGCCAGCTGAAGAGCGTGAAGAAGTACGCCCCAACGAGAACCATCGCCATCTCGGCAAAGCCGCTCAGGACTCCCATCGCTATCGGCTGGAGCTTCTTTTTCTGGAGCGTCGCTAGGGGGAGGGAAACGACCGTTCCCTCAGGGAAGTCCTGTATTCCAATGGCTATCGCCGTGACGAGGCCTACCTCAAGGCTGTAGACTATCGAAGTGCCGACGGCGAGGCCCTCGGGCAGGTTGTGGATTATGACCGCTATGACGAGGAGCCAGACCTTCCTCAGTCGGTCTTTCATGGACTCCGGCCCCTCGTAGCCCTTAACTAGGTGCTCGTGGGGGAGGAGCTTGTCTATCGCGTAAATCAGAAGGACACCAAGGGCTATTCCTATTCCGGCTGGAGAGAAGGAGCCGGTGCTCTCAATAGCCGGGAGTATGAGCGAAGTGAAAGATGCAACTATCATAACTCCGGCTGCGAAGCTCAGGGAGAACTCAACGCCCTTTTCGGGGATGCTCCTGGCGAATATCGCCACTAAAGCACCGAGGGAGGTCATTACCGCCACGAAGAGGCCCGCGTAAAAGGCCACCCACATTATCTCGCCGTTGGAAACCCTGAGTATCCACTCCGTGAGGTTGGCTATGAAGTTCTCGAGCATGCCATCACCGCTTCCTTTGTTAGGTTAACCTAACACCTTTAGGTTTTAAAGGTTTTGGTGGAAGCGTATTTGAAAGGGGGCCAAGAAAACATTCAACACAAATTACTTAAGCTAATACATCTAAAATCGATTACGAGTGAGATCAAATGTCTAATACCAAAATCATACAGACTGAAGTGGATATGGAAACATACGAGATCCTCAGAGCGGTTGCATCCCTCGAAAGGAAATCCCTAAAGGAGGTTCTGAGATCAATAATACGGGATTACGCGAAAAAAGAAAAGGAAAAGATTCTGAGCGAACTGCACCATGACCCGCTGTGGAAGAGCATTGGACTGCTCGATATGGATGAAGAGGATTTAAGCGAAAGGGACGATTGGGGCGTGGTGGAATGGAAAGCGAGTGAAGCCAGAGCCGATATACCTCGACACAAGCGCACTGATAGCACTCTTCAACTCAAGGGATAGGAATCACGAAAACGCGAGGAATTTTTTGGAACGGGCAATTCTTGAAGGGTCGCTTTTTGTCATCGGACGACCTGTCCTACTTGAGTTCATCAACGGGACCTCCAAGCGTAGGGGAAAGAAGGTGGCGCTGAAACTCAGGGAAAACCTTCTAAAAAGCAAGTTCATTTGGATCGAAAACGAAAGCGATGAAGACTGGGAGAGAGCGTGGAGGATATTTGAACGCTTTGAGGATCACAATGGGATGGATCTAACAGACTGCCTGAGTTTTGCAATAATGGAACGGCTGGGGATCAGAAGGGCTTTTACTTTTTCTTTTGAAAGCCTCGCCCTTTAGGGAGGGGATGCAGTAAACCGCCAAACAGCCATTAAACCACCGAAACCCTTTTATGTTTTGCAACTTAATAAGGCCTCGGAGAGGCCACTCAAGGACAACCCGGTGAGATGAGGGGTTTCATCGCGTCCTCCCGCCATTGGGAGGAAGACGCCGGTAGGCGTCCTCTCAAAAACCGCCTTGAGCGGTTTGAAACTCATTGAGTGGCCGCTAAAGCAATAACCCCATCCGGCTTTGGCTGGTAGGGGTAATGGGCACGAGACCGTGCCTTCGGGCTGAACCGAAACTGGTGACGGGAGTAGGTGGATGAGTGCCCGTAAACCGAACCGCCCTTAGCGAGGGGTTAACTCGAACCCTCGCCATTCACGGCGGAAAGGAGGTCAGCTATGACAGGGACTTTGAGGCCTAGGGTTTGAACGGCTCCCGTGAGGTGATGAAATGCTTCTCTACGGCGACGGAAGGATCTTCTTAGCCTTCTGTCCTTCTTCCGGTGGAATATTCGAGCTTGAGCCGGAGGAGTTCAAAGCCCTGAAGGAGAACTTCCCCGGAGCGGAAGAACTCAAAAAAGCCATGCTCGAATACGGCGGAGAAAAATACAGCATCAACGACTTTATCGGCCATCTAACGAGCCTCGGGATAGAGCTTGAGAGGCTCAACGCTCCAGCGGCTGTTATCTTTGAACTTACAAGGGACTGCAACCTCAGATGCAAGCACTGCATAGTCTCCGCCGGAAATCCTCTACCGAACGAACTCAAAACAGAGGAGTGGTTAAAGCTGGTTGATGAGATAAGCGATTACGCCGTGAGGCTCACCCTGACGAGGGCGTTGTAGAGCACGCTTGAATCAATGAAGATCACTCCTCATACACCTCCAGCTTCAGCCTGAAGAACTCCTCGGCCTTCCCCTCGCCGAACATGCCTATCCTGACCTTCTTCTTCATTTCTCGAACGAGCCTGAGGAACTCCTCCTCGGCCATGAACTCCTTCAGGGCGGTATCTCCCTGCAGGTTTCCGGCAACGTCTTCCATTTTCCCACCATCCCAATGTACGCGGCCCACCTAAAATAGATTTCCCCGGCGCGGTTTCAGACGGGAGAATCCTCTACCCGGCATTGTTATCATGATAGCGAGTCTCGGAAGATTGAACTTCTCCGTTATCATGACAACGCTCCGCTGACCTTATAAGCTCCCGTCCCAACCGGCTAGGGGTGAGAATATGAGCGAACTGTTTGAAGAGGTTGAGGTTGAGGCTTACGTTTACCCTACCGAGGACATCGAGAAGGTAAAGAAAGCAATGCTGAACTTGATTTCGGATCTTGAGTTCGAGGCCTTTGATAGAGGGGATTACATAATCCTCACCGGGAAGACGAAGAGCAGGAAAGCGCTGAGCAGGCTCTACGAGCTTTTCAGGGGGCAGGCGATACTCGACACGGCAAGAAGTTTCCTTGAGGAGGGCTACTTCGGCGAGGAGATAATCATCAGGGTGAATAAGCAGGCCGCTTATGCAGGCGTTGTCAACTTCAACGAGGAGTCCCCTTTAGGCCCGATAACGATAGTGATCAGAACCAAAGATCCACACAGGCTGATGAAGTGGCTCGCACCGAGGACGAAGGATGGAGTTCCAATAGAATAAAAAAGAAAAACCTCACTCCTTCGCCTTTTTCCTCCCCCAGCCCACCTGCGCCGTCATAATCCTTTCACTGGAGAAGAGCCTCGCGGTGGTATAGAGGGTGGCAACTGCGATTATGGCGAGGTAGACGAGGCTCATAACCAGCGGCCTGTAGTCGGCCAGCAGGACGTAGCGGTAGTCCACAACGGGGTGCGTGAAGGGTATCGCCAGGAGAAGGTACTTTACCGCAAGTGGAAGGTCGTTGATGTCCGTGTACATCAGCAGGAAGGCAGGAAAAGCCAGCGGGAGGATTACGGCGCTGACGAGCGTCGTAGCGCTCTGCACGTCCTCTGCAAAGGTCGCCACTATCATGGCAAGGCTGAGGGCAATGATTATCGTCAGGAAGACGACGATGGCGAAGAAAATCGCACCCGCCGGGGTAACGACGAGACCGAGGTCTCTGAGATTAACTCCTACCGAACCGAGGCCAAAGGAACCCATATAATACTTCATTCCAATCATATAAGCTATTGCAGAGATGAGGCCCATCATCGCCGTTCCGAATATCTTGGCACCGACTATGTGTGTCCTTGAGACAGGGAGGGTGAGGAGTGTCTCAAGCGTTTTGTTCTCCTTCTCGCTCGCTATCGCCCCAGCGGCCATCTGGGATGTTATCATGACCATCATGAAGATTATGAGCGGTATCGTAAAGGCCTGAGAGGCTATGACACTCGAAACTATAGCCGGGGAAACGTCGACGACGTTCCCGTTTATGACAGATCTGCTGAGAGTTTTTATCGGGTGGAGCACCGCATCGGGATTGCTCGCCCCAAGCGATTTAACCTTCAGCCGCGCTATCTCCTCACTGAGAACCCCCAAGACGGCGTTTATCCTGCCCTCGCTAACGCTCTCCTTCATCCCGGCCCCTATGCTCGTGAAGATGCCGTAGATATCAACCGTTGCAGTCTTGTTGGCTTGGAGTTTTGAGGTAAAGTCTGAGGGAATCACAACCAGAACGTTCTGCCTCTCCTGAACGGCAAGCTTCAGCGCTCCATCCACAGAAGTGGCGTTGACAACGGTGACCGTAACGTTTGGCGCGCTCTGGAGGGACTTTATGAGAAGTGCCCCGTAGGGGCCTTCGTCGAAATTGGCTATCGTTACATGGGTCTCCTTCTGAGCCTGCTCCATGCCGACGTTGACGGCTTGGCCCATCAGGGGGAGCAGGATGAGCGGGACGATAACCATGCCGAAGACGAGCTTCTTGTCCCTGAACAGGTTCTTGAGTTCTTTCATCGCCATTACCCAGAAGTCGCTCATGCTCCTTCACCCCCTGTTGCCTTCCCTATCTTCGCCCCAACGGCGGTCATGAAGACCTCCTCAAGGTTCTCTGCACCATATTTCTCCTTCAACTCCTTTGGAGTCCCAATCTCGATGATCTGCCCCCTGTTTATGAGAGCGACGCGGTGGCAGAGGAACTCCACCTCAAGCATGTTGTGGCTTGAGAGAAGGAAGGTAACACCCTCTTCCCCCGCGAAGCGCCTTATCATCTGCCTTATTGCATAGGCGTTGACTATATCAAGTCCGCTCGCCGGCTCGTCAAGTATGGCCAACTTCGGGCGAACCATTAAGGCTCTCGCTATGAGCAACTTTCTTGCCATCCCCTTTGAATAGGTCGCTACCTTGTCGTTCAGCCTCTCCCCGAGGCCGCTCAGCTCCATCCCCAGCTTGAGCATCTTCCTGGCTTTCTTTTCGTCCTTGGCGTAGAGCTTCGCCATGAACTCCAGGTACTCTTTTCCCGTCAGGTTCTTGTATGCCCCAGCCTCCTCTGGAAGGTAGCTTATCAGCTCGCGGACCTTCGGAGCATCCTTAACGACATCGTAACCTGCTATCCTCGCTGTCCCCCCCGTCGGCTTGAGAAGCGTTGAGAGTATCTTCAGGGTAGTGCTCTTTCCGGCACCGTTCGGGCCGATGAGTCCAAAGATCTCGCCCTTCTCAATGGAAAAATTAATTCCTCTGAGGGCCTTTACCTTGCCGTAATTCTTCTCCAAGTTCAGAACCTCGACCATTGACATCTTTCATCCTCTCCCATCGCTAATCCACCTCGTAGATAAAGATTTCCTCAATCGGCCTATTGAAAAAACGGGCTATCTTGAAGGCCAACCTCAGCGAGGGGTCGTACTTCCCCCTTTCGATGGCTATTATCGTCTGCCTCGTTACGCCGAGAATCCTAGCGAGTTCCTCTTGGGTGAGGCCTTTTTCTTCCCTCAGCTCACGGAGGCGGTTCTTCATGGTGACCTCACATCCTTTTTCCATAGTATGCCCTCAACGCGAGGTTCCCAAAGGAGATCAGAACCAGCAAACCTGACATGATTGCCGTGCAGAGGGAATCCCTCTCTACTAAAAGGCTGTAGTACCAGGGCAACCACGACCATCAGAAGGACAACCTCCAGAGTCCTCGCGGCGGCGAGCCTGGCTATCTCGTTGCCCCTCTCGTCCACGGGAACTCCAACGTTCCTTACAACTTCCCTCGTGAGCAGGTAGCCAAGGATGCCACCGAGAAGGCCGGCGGTGAGCGCTGTAAAGGCCGTCCAGTTCATTCACATCACCTTCGAATAGTAGCGCTTCAGCGAGACCTTGAGGACCGCTATCAAGACCATCAGGCCGAGGGATAGATAGTAGGCACTCCTTAAGCCCGGCTCACTCTCTGACAGGATGGAAAGCCTCACCACGAGGAAAGCAGTGGTAAGTATCAGAACCTGAAGTGTCCGTCTTGAGGCCATCTCTTCTATGTGGAGCGTCCTTTCGTCACTCAGAACCTCTCCCCTCCCCTTGAGCCATTCGGAGTAGAGGAAAGTTGCGCCTATCGCCCCTGCTAGGACTCCGAAGGCAAGGGGAGCGTTCCCCATCCACAGCGCCACGGCTAGGAGGGACGCAGTCGTTGCCGGAATAACGTACCCAATGAGCCTCCACCTTTCCACATCTATCACCATGTAAAGTTTCTTTTACGTAAAACTTCCTTTACATCCTTATAAGCTTTGTTCCTCAAAGCTTTTAAAGTCGGAACGGGAATTCAAGAACGCGCGGGGGTAGCCGAGCCTGGCCAAAGGCGCGGGATTTAGGGTCCCGTCCCGTAGGGGTTCGCGGGTTCAAATCCCGTCCCCCGCACCACAACAGTCCTTGCAGAGCAAGCGCTGGCGGAAAAAGGAGGTGCCTTTCTACAAGTTACGTTCCTGAGAGGGTTTCTATTCACTTGGCTCTTCTGGAGAGTGTTTCACTACCTAAAGCGCCCTCCGGGTGCTGATTGAAGTCGAAACTGTTTGAATGGGTTAATTTAAGGTTGAACCCCTTGAAACTTGCTCTTTAGACAGGACACGACTGGCTGTTCGTAGCTCCCTTTTGAAGTGTCACTCATGAGGGTTTTCTGCTTGAAGTCAATTGTTTTGGACGGGAATTCATTCAGGAGCTTATTGTATAAGGGATTTAAATCTAAAATCCACACCTGTAGGGCGTCAAAGGGGAGAAACCCCAAAAACGCAGTAATAAGGAATTCTCTCAGTTTAGTATTCCAAATGGCCTCTGACCTCCTTTCCGCCGTGAA
>NZ_JALVUC010000006.1 GCF_027023865.1 Thermococcus sp.
TGTGAGTCGTTACGTTTATATTTGATGCCGTCAATTTAAGCCGGGGATTGCTATGAAGGACAGGCTGGAGAAGATGCTCAACGTCAAAATCCTGGATATGGAGGAGCTTGAGGACAAAATAGTCGTCTATGTCCCTGAGGACCAGGTTAGAATCGCGGTCGGAAGTGGCGGTGCCGCGGTAAAGGCGGCTGAACTTGTCATAGGCAAGAAGATTGAAGTCAGGAGCAAGTGACGGCGGATTAATTCCACCCGCTGTTTTTTAGTTCCCCTTCTCCCAGCTTCCGCGTTAGTCTTTTCTCCCCGGGAGCTTTCTCAGTAGTATAACACTTTTAGTGATACAAATGGGAAAGGTTAAATAGGGACGTTCCTACTTACTCTGGTGATGCTCATGGAGTACAAGAACCCGATTGGAGTTGACATTGACCTTGAGACAGGCGTTATCCCCGGCGCCAAGAAGCTCGTCAGGAAACTGAGCGACCTCAGGGGCTACTTCCTCGATGGAGAAGCCTACAACGAACTCCTTAAGGACGACCCGGTTGTCTACGAGGTCTACGCGGTGGAGCAGGAGGAGAAGGACGGCGACCTCAACTTCGCGACTACGGTTCTCTACCCCGGAAAGGTTGGGAAAGAGTTCTTCTTCACGAAGGGACACTTCCACGCAAAGGCCGACAGGGCCGAGATATACTACGGCCTCAAGGGGAAGGGGGGAATGCTCCTCCAGACATCAGAAGGAAAGGTTGAGTGGATACCGATGAAGACCGGAACCGTCGTTTACGTCCCGCCCTACTGGGCGCACAGGACGGTCAACACCGGAAACGAGCCTTTCATATTCCTCGCGGTTTATCCAGCGGATGCAGGCCATGACTATGGTTCAATAAAGGACAAGGGCTTTGCCAAGCTCGTGATCGAGGAGGACGGCGAGGTAAGGGTCATTGACAACCCACGCTGGAGCGAGTGACCCTCTCTTATTCTTTCCCACCGCAACCCTTATTAATTTGGAACAGTTACATCACTCCCGGTGATACATATGGACTGGAACGCTCTCTACTCATCCGCTTTTGAAGGCGTTAGGGGCAGGATTGGAGGGGTTGATAGGGTTCTTTTGGCCTACAACACCAACATCGACGCGATAAAGTACCTAGATGGAAGAAACCTGGAAGAGCGGATTGAAAAGGCCGGAAAGGATGAGGTCCTCCGCTACTCCGATGATCTTCCGGAAAGGATAGAGGACGTCCCCCAACTCCTCGGATCTATTCTATGGAGTATCAAGCGTGGAAAGGCCGCTGAGCTTTTCGTTGAAAGCTGTTCAGCTCGATTTTACATGAAGCATTGGGGCTGGGACGAGCTGAGGATGGGCGGCCAGGTCGGCATAATGGCCAACCTCCTCGGGGGGGTCTACGGTGTTCCGGTCATAGCTCACGTTCCCCAGCTTTCGAGGCTCCAGGCGAGCCTCTTCAAGGACGGGCCGATTTACGTTCCAAAGCTCGAAGATGGAAAGGTCAAGCTCGTTCACCCGAAGGACTTTGCCGGAGATGAGGAGAACTGCATCCACTACATCTACGAGTTCCCGCGCGGTTTCAAGGTCTTCGACTTCGAGGCGCCGCGGGAGAACCGCTTCATAGGCTCGGCCGACGACTACAACACGACCCTCTTCATCCGTGACGAGTTCAGGGAGGGTTTTGATGAGATAACCGAAAGCTCCTCCCTCACGATAATCAGCGGGCTTCAGGCCCTCACGAAGGAAAACTACCGTGAGCCTTTTGAGATAATCAGGGGGCACCTGGATGTTCTTAACGAACGGGAAATCCCCACTCACCTTGAGTTTGCATTTACTCCGGATGAAACCGTCAGAAAGGCAATCCTAGGCCTCCTTGGAAGGTTCTGGAGCGTTGGGCTGAACGAGGTCGAGCTGGCGTCGATAACGGAAGTGATGGGCGAGAAGAAGCTCGCTGAGAAGCTCCTCGCCAGTGACCCCGTTGACCCTGTGGCCGTTACAGATGCCATGCTCAAGCTCGCAGGGAAGACCTGGGTGAGGAGGATACACTTCCACACCTACGGCTACTACCTTGCTCTGACTGACTACGGGGGGGAATTCGTCAGAGACGCACTCCTCTTTGCGGCTTTGGCAGCCGCTGCGAAGGCAAAGCTTGGAGAGATAAACTCGATAGATGACGTGGTTAAAGCCATGGACGTCCCGGTCAACGGGAAGGCTAAACCTGTGGAGGAGGCGCTGGTGAGAGAATACGGTATGAGAAACGGAATGGCAAAGGTCAACGGTTATCAGCTGACCTTTGTTCCGACGAAAATAGTCGAGAAGCCTAGATCCACCGTCGGAATCGGCGACACGATTTCGAGTTCAGCCTTCATGGGCGAGTTCGCCCTTCGCTGATTTCTTTTCGCTATCGTTAAAAGCCAATATGCCCAAGTGGTTTCAGGTGTTCAGG
>NZ_JALVUC010000007.1 GCF_027023865.1 Thermococcus sp.
TGTTCGGGGATTGTTTGAGTGTCCCGTAACGGGGCTTATCTTTAACGCGGACTTAGTTGGAGCGTTTAATATCTTAAAGAAGGTGGCAAAAACCATAACCCCGAACTTGGGCGGTCTTTACGCTCAGAGGAGGGGTAACTGGCCTAAGACCGGGCCAGAGGGGTTAAAAACCCGTTTTAGTTTGGGTTTTAATGAAGCCCCTCAAACCTTCCCGAGTTTGGCGAGGGGTTAAACCGTTGGAACCCTCACCTTTCAATGCAGGGAAGAGGTCAGTCCTAAATAATTTGCTCAGAAGTAAACTAAGCTCGGGAGGATCTTCCATGATACTCGGAATCCACGACGGCCACGACGCAGGAGCGGTTCTCATAGACGGCGGCAAAATTTTCGCTGTGAACGAGGAGCGCTTAAACAGGGTGAAGAAGTACCGCGGCTTCCCTGGGCTGAGTATGAAAAAGGTAATGGAAATGGCAAATGCCTCACCAGAGGATGTTGAAATCATCGCCATCGCTGGCGTCTTTAGAAAGCTCTCCCGTCTTAAAGAGCTCGAGGCTAACCTGAGAGCAGTTTTTGGAGATGACTTCAAGAGGAAGGTTCTCTTTGTCGAGCACCACCTAGCTCACTCCGCTTCCGCTTATTACACCTCGGGCTGGCGAAATGCCCTCGCGGTGAGCATAGACGCAGCAGGTGACGGGCTGAGTTCATCGATCTACGTGGCAAGAGACGGCGAAATGGTTAGAATAGCACAGAGCACTTACATCGACTCCCTTGGCGACTTCTACGCTTCTATAACAGAACTCCTCGGATTCAAGCCGATGCACCACGAGGGCAAGGTGATGAGTTTAGCCGCATACGGGAGGCCAAGCTACGATTTGAGCGGTATACTCGAGTTGAACGGGTTGACCTTCGACAACCATCTCGGGGTTATTGGCGTTGAGGCCACGAGAAAGTTAGCGGAGTTCTTTGGATATCCTCTTCCTAGGACTAAAGAGATAGCAAACCAGATGAAAAGGGGAGGCTTCAACGGCGAACTTCAAAAGAAAGCCATCGAGATAGCCGCCAGTGCACAGGCCCACCTTGAAAAGCTCATTAAGGAGCTGGGCCTCGAACTGAAGGACCATGGTCTTCCAGTGGCATATGCCGGTGGAGTGGCCCAGAACGTCAAGGCCAACGCAACCCTAAGGCACCTCCTTGGGGACGAGAACCTCTGGGTCTTTCCAGCCATGGATGACGGTGGACTGGCCTTCGGTGCGGCGGTTTTCGTTTGGGCACAGATGAAGAGGCTGGATGGAAAGTGGGAGCCATTCAAGCTGGAGCACGTTTATCTAGGACCTGCCTATGGGAAGGATGAAGTGGAAGAGTTTCTGAGAAGAAAAGGGCTTGAGTATGAGGAGGTTGATGTTCCTTCCTTCATTGCGGACGCCCTCACAGAGGGAAAACTCGTCGGTTTCTTCCGGGGGGCGATGGAGTTCGGCCCAAGGGCACTGGGCAACCGTTCGATTCTGGCAGACCCGCGCGATAGCAACATAAGAGAGAGGCTCAATGTCGCGTTGAGGAGGGACGTTTTCCAGCCCTTCGCTCCCTCAATACTCTGGGAGAAAGCTGGGGAATACCTCAAAGACCTAAACGGCAATCCAAACGAGTTCATGACGATGGGCTACACCGCGAGCAGGAAGTTTAAACAGGAAGCACCGGCAGTCATCCACATCGATAATACAACAAGGCCCCAAGCGGTTAGGAGAAAAACAAACCCTATGTATTATTCAATAATTAAAGAATTCAATAAAAAAACTGGCCTCGGTGCGGTGTTAAACACCAGCTTCAACATACACGGTGAGCCGATAGTTTGCTCGCCGGAGGATGCGCTGAAAACTTTCATGAAAGCCGAGCTGGACGTTCTGGTGATTGAGGGATATGCCGTGTTCCAGTAGAACTCTAAGAGAATCAGGCAGATTTTGAGGGGGTGTGGGGGACGTTCCATCCCCCTCAGAAGAGCCACTGGTTCTCAATGCACTCGTCGCACGGTGGCTTCTCACCGGCTATAGCCTTGAACTTCTTGTAGATGCACTCCGGCAGGCCGAGGGGGCAACGGTCAGGGGTAACACCCGGCCTCACCTTGGTCGGGTCGAGCTTTATCTTGATGAAAGCTTCGTACTCCTCGACCTTCTTCCAGGGAAGAACTTTGGCGCCGTAAATTACTAGGTCGTCAAATATCTTCGCGTAGTCGCCGACAACCGCGTTTTCCTTGAGGATAACGTTCTCCCCTACTACCACGCCCTCTCCGAGGATAGTGTCCTTCAGCTCGGAGCGCTCTTTGATAATGTCATTCCCAATGAGTATTGAGTGCTTAAAGTATGCCCTATCCTCAACGATCGTATTGGGGCCGATGTAGGTGTAAGATTTGATCTTAACACCGTGGCCTATCTTGGCTCCTTCATCGATGTAAACCGGCCCCTGGATTTTCACGTCCTCTGGAACCTCTGCCGTTTCCTTTATTACCATGTAACCATTGTCCTTTGCTATCTCGTCCATCGCAATCTGGTGGGCGTAGAATAGGTCTGTTGGAGTGCCCAAATCGACCCAGTAGTACTCGCGCGGCATCTTGTAAGCATAAACCCGACCCGCACCAACGAGTTTCGGAAGGACGTCCCTCTCAAAGTAGACCTCCTTACCCTTCGGAATCTCCTCAAGGATTTTCTTGTTCACGACGTAGAGTCCTGCATCCACGAGGTTTGTCTTTGGTCTGTGTGGCTTCTCCTCGAAGTGGGTCACCTTTCCTTCATCATCAGTCTCAACTACACCGTAGCGCTCCGGATCATAGACTTTGGTAACGGCCACCGTCACAAGCCCGTCGTTCTTTTTGTGGGCGTCTATAAGCTCCTTGAAGTTGAAGCTGGTGAAGACATCGCCGTAGATAACTAGGAAGTCATCACCCACGTAGTCCTCAACGTTCTTAAGCGCACCTCCAGTTTCGAGCGGCATTGGATCATTGACGAAGTGTATATCCTTTGGATAGTCTGCCATCTTCTCATCTATGAATTCCCTTATCTCACCGCGCATGTAATGAACCGAGAGTATGACTTCGTCTATCTCCTGAATCTTCTCGAGACTCTCGAGGAGGTACTGAAGGTTAGGCTTTCCGAGAACCGGGATCATCGGCTTTGGTCGTGTTGATGAGAGGGGCCTTAAGCGGGTGCCGAATCCACCTGCAAGAATAACTGCCTTCATGATATCACCATCTCTATTTCGACCGGGGGTTTTATATATTTTACGGCTATAAAATATATAACCGGCCGGTTACAAATCTAACCGGCGGTGAAATTTAATCCTTAACCTTGAATTCAATTATCTTTAAGTTCCCAGACTTCCGTGGGACAAAGCACTTGCCTCCGCAGATTTTCTTCATTGGGCAGGTTTCACAGGCGGGGGAGGAGCCCTTCTGAACCTCCTCAATGTAGCCAAGGCTCTTTAGTATCTCTATCGCGGCCTCAACATCCTCTTTTTTCATGTTCAGTTCACGTGCTATCTCATCCGGTGTCTTCTTGCCTTCCTTTATGAGATTCAGCACCTTTTCTAGTGTGTTCAACTTCACCACCCCAGTGCAATTCCTATATGCCATAGCAGGATTCCCACCACCGAGGCCACGGTTATCATGTAGGCCGTTGCCAGTGTCGCCCACTTCCAGTTGCTCTCTCCCTTTATGGCACCGATGGTGGCTATGCACGGAATGTAGAGCGTCGTCACTGCTAGGAGCACGTAAGCCTGTAGGGGAGTCATCGCGTTCCTTATGGCCGATTCACTGCCGTAGAGTACTCCATAGGTTGATATGACGTTCTCCTTAGCTATGATTCCAAAGAGCAGGCTCACTGCGGCCTTCCAGTCGAGACCCATTAACCGCATAAACGGCTCGAAGAAGTGCCCTATCTGCTCGGCGTAGCTCCTCCCGGTTCCAACGGGGGCTGGGTAGTTGCTGAGGTACCAGATGAATATTGCCCCGAGCAGGATAACCGTTCCAGCTTTCCGGACGAACTCCTTGCTCCTCTCCCATGAGTGGATGAGCAGGCTCCTCCAGCTGGGTATAAGGTATTCAGGAAGCTCGATGACGAAGGGACTGCTCTCCCCTGAGACGAAGCGGCTCACGAGCCATGCTGAAGCGAGGGCAACCGCGAAGGCCAACATGTAGATGCTCACCGCGACGAGGGCCTTTTCCTTACCAAAGAATATGGCGGATATGAAGCTTATAACGCTCAGCCTCGCGGAGCAGGGGACGAAGGGGTTAACGAACATGGTTACTAACCTGCTCCTCTCATCGTCCAAGTTCCTTGCTGACATTACCGCCGGAACGTTGCACCCGAGACCGAGTATGAGGGGGATTACCGCCTTCCCCGGGAGGCCGAATCTCCTGAGTATCCCTTCCATCAAAACGGCCACCCTCGCCATGTACCCAAGGTCCTCAAGGAAAGTAAGGACGAAGAAGAGGAGGAAGACGAGCGGGAAGAAGCTGAGCACCATTCCAACGCCGCCTATGACTCCGTCCACTATAAGACCCCTAAGGGCTCCGTTGGCTATATGCGGTGCCAGCCAGTTGCCAAAGAGGGTGAACGCATTAGCCAGCCAGTTCTGGATTGGCAAACCGACGGCGAAGGTGAACTTGAAGACACCGTAGAACACCAGGGCTAGGGCTATGAAACCGTAAACGGGGTGGACGAGGAGCCTATCAAGACGGTCGGTAAAGTTATCCCTGGAGGCCTGGCCATAGCGCATGAACTCGTGGGTTAAGCCGTCGATGAACTCGTATTTCTGGCCGGCTATGATGAGGTCCATCGCCTTTCCGTAGCGCTCTTCCACCTCGTTTATGTGCGTCATGACGCTCTCAAGCCCTTCCTCCCCGAGGTAACGTTCGACAAGCTTTATAACCTCATCATCGCGCTGGAGGAGCTTTATCGCCAGCCATCTAAGGGGGTACTTTGCGGCCAGCTTTGTCCCCTCCAGAACCCGGGAGATGTGCTCTATCTCCCTCTCCACTTCAGGGTCGTAGTGAGGGATTATTGGAGTTTCCTTGATTTCACCATGGGCCACTTTCTGCGCTATTTTCTTGAGTTCATCCAGTCCCATACCGTCTTTGGCATCTAGTGGAACGACCGGAACGCCCAGAATCTTGGACATCTTCTCGATGTCGATCACGATGCCCTTCTTCTCCGCCAGGTCGATCTTGTTGAGGGCGATGACCATGTTCCTGAGTCCCATCTCAAATAGTTCCATTGTGAAGTAGAGGTTCCTCAGGATGGAAGTAGAGTCCACGACGTTCACAACGACGTCGGGGTTTCCATTGAGGAGGAAGTTTCTAGCGACGAGTTCGTCAACTGAGTGGGCGGTTAGGGAGTAGGTTCCGGGAAGGTCAACGACGAGAAAGCGCTCACCCTTGTAGTCAAAGGCTCCCTCCTTCTTCTCAACGGTGACGCCAGGCCAGTTACCGACGTGCTGGTGCATCCCGGTTAGGGCATTGAATATCGTTGTTTTGCCGACGTTGGGATTTCCCGCCAGGGCAATAACCTTCATGGCCATGTTATCACCACCTTAAACTTTCCTAACGAGTATCTTGGCAGTCATTCCCTTGCCAACCGCCAGCCTTGTGTTACCTGCCTCCACAACGACAGGGCCAAACTGATGCTTCTCAAGGATCCTTATGATAACCCCTGGAGCAATACCCATGGCGTAGAGCCTGCTCCTCAGTCCTGAACCACCAGCTATGTTAACCACGACTCCTCTTTCCCCAGGTCTCAGTTCAATTAATGGCACAACCATGTTCATCACCGTTAGGCTTTCCTAATCCTAATTCTGAGTTATTTAGAGGACCTTAAAAAGCTTTGGTGAGCCTAAGGAATCTCTCCGGTTCGGAATTCAAAATCTAGAGGTTCTAAGGTATTCCAGTTGGTGCGCTTTGAAAGTTCTGAAAAAGTATTTAAGGATTTGGAGATTATCTAATAATCTAACTGGAGGTGTGTTGTTTATGGTAGAGATCCCACCTAAAGAACCTAAGAAAACATCCTTAGGGATGGATGAGAACGTTGAGGGATTGCTGGCATATCTCCTTGGTGCCCTGACTGGGGTAATCTTCCTAGTGCTTGAGAAGGACAGCGATTTCGTCCGTTTCCACGCAATGCAGTCAACGATATTGTTCATAGGGCTCTGGATTCTCCAGGTTATCCTTGGGGCAATATTCTGGCCGCTTGGAACCCTTGTGGTGTTCATCGAATTCGCCGTGTGGGCTTTTGGCATGGTAAAAGCCTACCAGGGTGAACGCTACAAGTTTCCATACATTGGAGACCTCGCTGAGGGGTGGATGGACAAAATCTGAGCCCAACTTTTTAAAGGCCTGTTTCCTTTTTTCTACATGCCTTCGGTTGAAGATGCTGTAAGAGAACTTCAGAGGTTCTCGCGTGAGTCAGGGATAGATAAAAGGCAAATCCTCATCATGTTCTCAGGCGGAAAGGACAGCTCACTAGCACTCTACTTGCTCAAAGAGGCCGGTTTAAACGTCTCGGCATTGACCTTCTTCCACCGCTGGAGCTGGGGGGAACCACTGAACTGGGCAATGAGATTCACCAGAAAGCTCGGTGTCGAGCACTTTCTGGTCGACATAACGGAGGGCCTCCTTAGGGAGGCAATGGGAAGGAAGGGACCGGTCTGCATTAACTGTAAGAAAGCCATGCTCTGGAACGCCAAGTGGTTCGCGATAAACAACGGCTTCGACATCCTTGTCAAGGGCGACAACGCCAACGACAAAATCATAGGTGCCCTACTGAACCAGTGCAAAGGAGATATAAGGCTCTGCAACATCCCAAAGATTGGAATGCCCATACTGAGGCCCCTGATAAAATACACAGCCGAGGAGGTAAAAGGCCTCACTGAAGAAGCTGGCATAAGACCATACCGCATGTACGAGCACGCAAGGAGACGGCAGTGGCGCGAGGGCTGCCCCCTTCAGTACATAGACCGTGAGGAGATTGTAACGGAGAAGTTGATGGATCTGGTTTATGGGGTGAACTACAAGGTAAGTAGGATAGCCAGAAGGAAAAAGGTTCGCGTCAGCGTCCGCGTTCCTAGCTTTGAGGTGATGTGCTGGGGCTGCGACGAGGAAACGCTCCATGAGGTTAAGTCTGTCATTGAAAGGTTTAAATGATGGTCTCAAATTTTTGAATGGTGATGATATGAAGGTTACGTGCACACCCAACCTGTGCTCATTAACACACATCGGGGCGAGGGAGAACAACGAGGATAACTATGCCGCTGTTAAGCTCAGTGATGCCTACTACATAGCGGTCGCAGACGGTATGGGCGGACACGCCGCGGGTGAGGTTGCCTCCCAAATGGCCGTTGAAACCGTCACAGGTTTTATCCGGGAGAACTACAGGACTGAAATGGACTGGCCCCACCTAAAGTTCCTTCTAAGGCTCTCCCACGAGCTTGCCCACTCCCGGATAATCGAGAATGCCGTTGGCGAAAGGATGGGAATGGGGACAACTCTGATCTCCACCATCATAAGGGGCAATGAGGTCTTCGTGACCAACACGGGAGACAGCAGGGCGGCCCTGATAAGAAGGGGCAAAACCGTCGCCAGAACAATCGATCATTCCTTCGTCCAGAGGCTCATTGAAGAGGGCCAGATAACCGAGGAGGAAGCCTTTGGACATCCCGCATCGAACTATATCACCAGCGCGATAGGCGGGGGAAAGCCGCTCCGAGTTGACCTCTACCACTGGCTGGCGAAGCCAGGGGACGTGCTCCTCATGAGCACCGATGGGCTGCACGACTACGTCCGCTGGAATGAGGTAGAAGCGCTCTCAAAGGGAGGAAGCGCCCGGCAGATAGCCTTTACCCTTCTCAAAAGGGCCCTCGGTGTGACTAGGGACAACGTCACAATAGCCGTCTGGAAGTGGTAGGATGAAACTCCCACCGGGAAAGCTAAGGAACGAGGTTTTAAAAGAGGTAATCTTCCCAAACCTCGGCGTTGAGGATGCCAGAGTGGTCTACGGGCCAAGGGAGGGCTTTGATTCGGCCGTTTTAGAATACGATGAGGAACACTACCTTGTGATTGCCACCGACCCAACACTAGGCGTTCCAAGGGAGGCCTTCGGTTTCTTCATCTACCACTTTGCCGCGAGCGATGTGGCGGTTTTTGGAGCCAGACCGAGGTGGCTCGTCGTTGACCTTCTCTCTCCTCCCGGAACCTCCAAGAGGTTCTTAGAGGATGCGATGAAGGCCCTGAACGAAGAGTGCAGGTATTACGGAAGCACAATAATCGGCGGCCATACCGGCGTTTACCCGAGAGTTTCAGAACCCACAGCTACCACCACGGTGATGGGCCTTGTTAAAAGGGATGGGCTTAAGCTCCCGCTCGCAAAACCTGGCGACAGGATAGTCGTGACGACCAAAGTTGGCCTTGAGTTCGCGGTCTCGGCGGCATATTTTAAGGAGGAGGAACTTTCGAGAGTCATATCCAAGAAGGAACTCATGCGCCTTAAGCGTTCCTTTTACTTTGAGACCGCCGTTTTAGATGCACTGGTTGCAACACCCCTCGTCAGGGGGATGCACGACGCAACTGAAGGCGGCTTAACGGCCCTTCACGAGATAGCGGACAACTCGGGCGTTGGCTTTAGGGTTTATGCCGAGAATTTAGTCATTGACCCTCTCGTTAAGAAGGTTTTGGACTTCTACGGGCTGGAGCCTTGGAGCGTATCCTCGACTGGGACGCTGATAGCAATAACCCCTCCAGAAAAATCTAATGAGCTAATTACAGAGTTAAACAGAAATGGAATCTTAGCGTTTGAGATAGGAGAGTTCACGAAGGACAAGGAGAGGGTTTTAGTTAAAAATGGAGAGGAGAGACCGTTTCCGGAGTTCAAAGAGGATCCCTATATAGGGTTTTATGGGGTATAGGTACAACTCAGATATTTGACCCCAAGCAGTAGAAAATCTCACTTCACCCTGAATCTCAGCAGAGCCGCTAAACCGCCCAGAGCCTTGAGCTTCTCCCCTCCCTCGTGCTCCGAGCTGATAACCACAACCTCGCCGCGCGAGTAACGGACGGCATCCATTAGTCCTTCTATCTTACCCCTGTGCTCTCCTTTAAGGAGTTCATCAAGCACCAAAAGTGTCTCAACCGCCCCGTAGTTTGTCGCCTCCTCAACCTCTTTAAGGCCGTACGCTGACAGGCCATTGTTCCTCGCGATGTTCTCGAGAACCCTCTCGACGAGCTGTATCTCCCTCGCAACGCGGTTCTCGTGGTAGACCTTCTCAACAGTCCCGCGTTTTATGACCTCGTAGATGCCCGTTCTTCCGGTCACACTAGTGTCTTCGATGACGACCTTCTTTGCCAGCTCAGGGTAGCTCTCGCGCAGGAACTTGTGGAAGTCCTCCTTGACAAAGCCGGGGCCGGCAACAATGGCCTTTTCGACGTTCTCGCGGTTCATTATCTCTCCCATAGTTTTTGCAACGTCGTGGAAGAACCTTTTCTCCTCGCTCTCACGGTCGGTGTTGTAGCGCTTCCCACCGAGGTTGTGGTGTATGCTGTTGAGGAGTTCAACCCCGTACTCTCTCACGATCGCCATATCTGCCTCACCGTCGTCGATGACGACTATCATCACCCTCGCCCTTTTGGAAGCCTCAACGGCCTCATTTAACCTTTCTATGTGGTGCTCCTTCCAGTGGGGCTTCTCTATCGTTACGACCGTTCCCTCTTCAATCGCTATCGTGTGATACTTGCCGAGGGGAACATCCTCCCTGCTAGCGTAAATTATTGGCCCCGTAACCCTAACCTGGTTGGCAAACTTATGGAAGTTTATCTTCTCGGCTTTAACGCCGAGGAAGACCGGGATGACCTCGACCTTTTCAGCACGGAGTGAGTCGCTCCTCTGGCTCTGCTTGCGGAGAGTTTTGGCATAAACAACGTCACCGGGGTCAATTATATGATAAAGGTGCCAGAGATCATCCAAAGTCTCGGCCTTAACCTTCATCTTGCCCTCCCTGACGTCCTGGTGGATTATCTGCACCCTCTTACCCCCCTAGAAAGAATGGAGAAGGCGTTTAAAAAGATGATAGTTACATAAAGCCCTTCATCATTCTGAACGTGTTAAGCTTGTATTTGATCTCAATGTGCCTCATTCCAAGAGTGCGCATAAGAAGGGAGTTTGCCTTGGCTCCCATGCGCATTATTTCGTCTCCCCGGTACTTTATTATCACCGTCTTGCCCTGGGATGCAAGATCCTCAGCGTAGAGCTTCATACTGTTTATCATCTTCTTTTTCTCTTCCGTGTCATCCTCTTCCGATCCCATGAGGGGTGAAATCACGGCCATCAACTTCCTCATCTTTTCCGGGTCGTGGATGTCCATTATGACATCCTCTCTAGTTAACGTAAAAGAGTCCTCTCCAACTGATATCGTAACCGAACCGCTGTGGATAGCATTCTGGAAGTTTAGTAAGATTCTAAAAAGGGAATGAATGTCCATGGAACCACCGCTTCATCCCTTTTTGAGAGGCTCGACCCTGAACCTTACTTCACCGTCCATTTTGAAATCTCTGAAGCTCATCCTTACCTCGTTTTCGCTCAGAACCTGCAATATAACTTCCACAAGCCCCAGCCCAGACTTTGAGATACTGGACATAGAAGAAAAATTGATTCCAGATTCGTTCATCTTTTCCATTCCCTCTCCAATACCGCTAACCGACACGGTACCACCCCCTTTTTTCTAACGTTCTCTTAGGTAAACTTGCGACAGAGTGTTTTTAAAATTTATTGAGAAGAGGTTAGAAAAAGGGTCAGATAAGTTCCCTTTCCGTCTTGGTCAGCCTTCTCGCACCGTTCTCCGTGATGACTATAGTGTCCTCTATGCGAACTCCACCAAACTTCGGCAGGTAGATGCCCGGCTCGACGGTTACCACCATTCCGGGTTTGAGAAGCGTCTCGTCAAACTGGCTCACCCTCGGCCACTCGTGTATCTCCAGCCCAACGCCGTGCCCCGTTGAGTGAATAAAGTAATCGCCGTAGCCGTACTCCGCTATGACGTTCCTGGCGATGGTGTCAATCTCCTTTGCTGTTATTCCCGGTCTTGCCGCTTCGACGCCCTTTTTCTGGGCCTCGAGGACGATCTCATAGATTTCCCTCTGCTTTTCATTTGGCGAACCGACGACGATTGTGCGCGTCATATCCGAGTGGTAGTGCCTGTAAAGTGCCCCCTCATCGATAACGACGAGGTCGCCCTTATCTATCCTCTTGTCGCTTGCTATTCCGTGGGGTAAAGCGGAACGCCATCCGCTTGCGATTATTGTGTCAAAGGCCGGCTTCTCGGCACCGTTCATCTTCATGACGTACTCCATCTTTGCCGCTATCTCCCTCTCGCGCTTGCCCTCGCTTATCTCCTCCAGAGCGGCCATCATGGCCTGGTCTGCTATCCCACAGGCGGCCTCAATCATCTTTATTTCCTCGGGTGTCTTGATTATGCGAAGCTCCTTGATAACCTCGTCCACGGCTATGAAGTCCTCGACGCCAGCATTCTCTTTGAGGGTCTGAAGCGTTGAAAAGCTCGTTTTTCCCTCTATACCAAGTTTCCTGAGTTTAAATGAAGAAAGTCTCTCGTAAAGCTCTTTTCCAGTCTTAAACTTCTCAACTGGTACCTTCGATGTCCTCATAGCTTCCTCGTATTCAAGCTCCGGAACAATGAAGACCGCGTCGTCCAGAGTAACGACGAGGTAGCCCCCCAAGACGGGGGAGGAACCTGTAAAGTAGAAGAGGTTCTCATGGGACATCATGAGAACACCGTTGAGTTCCTTTTCCGCTATAAAATCTCTGAGCTTTTCAATCCTCATCCACACCACCGCTCATAGTTGGCAACTGGGGATAAAACCCTTTCGGGCGGAAGCATTATAACTTCGGACGGCCTTATCCTTAAACATGGCAGTTTATCTCTTCGACTTCGATGGAACACTTGTCGACAGCACCGGAGCGGTGGAAAAGGCCCTCAGACTGGCCATTGAGAAAACCATCCCTGCCGTGATTGAGAGCGACCTCTACGACGAGTACTACAAGGCTCTCTTCCTATTCATCAAGGGCAAGCTGACCTATCAGTACCTAGGTGTCATACACGAGCTCGTAGCCCAAGGCACGATACACGAGTATTACAAGCTGATGCCTAGGTACATCAGGGATTTCCCGTTCGCGAGACAGCTTGTGAAGACGCTTAGAAAGCGCGGTCGCTACGTCATCAGCTTCTCGGGAGAACACACTTATCCCGGCGGCAAGGTCATATTCATGAAGAAAACGAACTGGTACGACGAGTTCGACGAGGTTATAACCTTCAGGGGCACGAAGGACATGCTAACGAAGTTCCAGACCCTTAGGGAGCTTTATCCCGATGAACCCTTTGTCTGGGTGGATGACAGCCCGAGCAGGTTTACCTACATCCTCGACGAGAACACCCTCCTCATCCAGAAAGCCTCCCCCCACAAGAGCGATGTCGCGCTCCTCTTCGACAGGCAGAACTTTATAAAAATCAAACCCCTCCGTGAGGTTCTTGAGATAGATGAGGGACTGATGGACTTCGAGAACAAAACTTAAAAATTGAGAAGGAACCATCAAAACGGCAGGACTCAGGAGAAAGGTGCTCATCCTTCCTACGCCAAGACAAAAGAGCATCAGGACAACAATCACATGATTATGAAGCCTCTCAGGATAGACGACGGGAACGAGGCGTCGAGGCTGACCGGCAGGAAGATGTTCGGAAAGGTTCTCAAGCCCCACGGCAATCGCGGCGAGGTCAAGGCCTACTTCAGGCCGGGCCTTCCTAGTCAGGCCCTTGGGGACTACGTTGAGATTCTCTAATCCAAAACCCTTTAAACACCCCACCTTTTCTTTTCCAGGTGAGAGGATGGAGTTCGTTGAGGTGAGAGAAGGTCTAGCGAGGATACTAGTTCCAAGGGCGGAGAGAATATACGACGCTCCCGTCTTCTATAACCCTGTGATGTCTCTCAACAGGGACATAAGCGTCTTAGCAGTCAAGCTCCTCCACTCTAGGAGGGTTCTCGACGCACTCTCAGCAACCGGAATCCGGGGTATCCGCTACGCCCTTGAAACTCCTGTGGAGGAGGCCTGGCTCAACGACATCAGCGAGGATGCCTTCAAGCTCATACTGAAGAATGTAGAACTGAATCTCGGCGTTGATGGCAAACAGCTTGGCGAAAAACGAGTGGCCTTTAAAGGTGAGAAAGCCCTCGTGGTAAACCAAGGCGACGCCAACAGGCTGATGGCCGAGAACTTCCGCTACTTTGACTTCCTTGACTTAGACCCCTTCGGCTCGCCGATCGAGTTTCTTGACACAGCTTTGAGGAGCGTGAAGCGGAAGGGTGTTCTGGCCATTACCGCCACAGATACCGGTGTCCTCTGCGGAGCCTACAGACATGCTTGCCTGCGCAAATACCTAGCGGAGCCGATAAGGGGAGAACTATGCCACGAGGCAGGGCTTAGAATTCTAATCGGAACCGTTGTTAGGTACGCGGTCAAGTACGACCTCGGCATTGATGTTCTATTAGCTTACCACCGTGACCACTACTTCCGGGCCTTCCTCAGACTGAAGAGCGGCGCGAGGAAAGCCGATAAAAGCCTTTCCCAGCTCGGCTATCTGTGGCAGGGGGAGAACGGAGAGTTTGAGTACTCAGAGGGGGTTTTACCGGAGAGACCAAAGGCACACGGTCCCCTCTGGCTTGGTTCACTGAAGGAGAAAGAATTCGTTGATAGGCTACACAAAGAAGCCAAAAACCATCCCCTAGCCCACAAAAAGACCCTCCAGTTCCTTGGACTCCTAACCGAAGAACTGGACGTCCCGTTCCTCTATGACACCCACGCCCTAGCGAGGAGAAATGGCCTGCAGGCAAGAAAGCTCGCGGCAATGATTGAAATCCTCTTGGAAGAGGGTTACAGGGCAACGAGGACGCACTTCTCACCGAAGGCGCTCAAGACGGACGCGCCCTTCGAGGAGGTTCTTGGTGCCTTAAGGAGGCTCCAGTAAAAGGGAGAGTCATTGGAGTCAGAGGCCAAGAAGTAAGTGCAAGGCTGTTTTCAGTGGCTATTTTAGGAGGGGGTACTTGGGGAACATCAATCACACGACAATACTAACCAAAAGAAGCTCACACCTTTACGTGCTTCCACTTCCCCCTTCTGAAGGCCCACCAGAAGAACCCTGCGGTGATAAAGGTCTCGAAGCTCATCGCTATCCATGCCGCTATGACGCCAAGCCCCTCAAAGTGAATCGGCCCCACTGTGAAGCCGAAACCAAGGAGGTAAGCCGGCACTATTCTAAAGAGGAGCTTGTTGATGGCTGTTATGTACATCGGCGTCTTCGTATCTCCAGCTCCCCTAAGGGCACCGCTGAGAACGAAGAGCCAGCCGAGCGGAACCTCACTTGTCCCGACGATTATGAGGTAAATACTGGCCAGGTGAAGAATCTCCGCATAGTGCGGATCCGCTGGGTCAATGAAGGGCATCACAAGATAACGCGGGAAGAAGACGATGATGGCGGCCATCACACCCATGAACAGGCCAACCATCTTGAGGGCCTCGTAGACGAAGCGCTCCGCCTTCTCCGGCTTTCCTTCGCCGAGGCTCTGACCTACTAGAGCGGAGGCGGCAACGTTGAAGCCGAAGGCGGGCATGTAGGCTATGCTCTCAACGCGCAGGCCGACCTGATGAGCGGCCAAGGCCACCGTTCCGAAGCGGGTGACGATGCTCATGTAGAGGAAGCTGTAAAAGCTGAAGAGACTCCTCTCAACCATCGTCGGGAGGCCTATGCGCAGGATTCTCTTCGCCATCTCAGGATGGAAGCTCCAGCTTGGTCTAAACGTGAGAACAAGCCTTCCGCGCCAGAGGAGGTAGAGGACTATCAACATTGATGTTGTTATCCCTATTCCAGATGCCCAAGCGGCTCCAACCGCCCCAAGCCGCGGGAAGCCCAGCTTTCCGTAGATCAGAAGGTAGTCAAAGACGGCGTTGATGATGTTCATGAGAATGCCGAGCTTCATCGGGGTTCTAGTATCCCCCGCCCCCCTTAGGGCGGAGTAGGCGGTGAAGCCGACAAATCTCACCGGATAGAAGGCAAAAACGACCTTGATGTAGGCGTAACCAAGTTCAACGACACCCTGTTTGGCACCCATTATCCGCAGGATGTCAGCCCCGAAGAACCAACCGAAGAGCATGACCGGGATTCCAAGGAGGAAGGCCAGGTAAAGGCTCTGCTCCAAGGCGAGAATGGCATTGGCATCGTCTTTTGAGCCGATGAAGCGGGCAACTAAGGCAAGCGTTCCGGTGGCAACTGCCGCCATTATCGGCATCATAAACCAGCTGACCTGGCCCCCGAGTCCGACCGCGGCGATGGCGAGGGCACCGAGGTGGCCGACCATTATCATGTCCACTAAATTGAGCAGCGTTTGGGATATGTTGCCAGTTATGGCGGGCCACGCTAAAGCCCAGAGCCTTCGCTGGTTCTCGTTGAGGTGAACCATTAAAACGCCCCTCTAAACGGTTAGAGAGGAGTCTATGTTAATAAGGGTTGTGGTACGGTCGGTTAGAAAAGACCCAGAGAACCAGCGAAGAAAAGGAAAGGGGTCAGTACTTGAGGTTCCTCTTCTTCTTCCACTTGTGGGACCAGCTGTACTTCCTCATGCGCTTGCTTCTACCGAAGCCGCAGGCGGCGCAGTAGCCCTTCTGGACGTTGAAGGCGCGCCTTCCGCAACGCCTGCACCTAATGTGAGTTGGAGTATGGTTCCTCTTGCCCTTCGGCTCCGTTCCGGCTCCCATCGTATCACCCCGCTAATCTCACTCAAGCTCAACCGGGGAGATAGCCAAGACGTTGTCTCCCCTGATGACGATTTTACCGTACCTCTTAACCTCCTCACCGTCGCTTATGAGCGATGCATCGGCGAGGACGACGTTCAGGTGGATGTCGTAACCGATGAGCTTGCCCCTGAACTCGGAACCCCTCTTCAGGAGCACGAGGACATCCTTGTCAAGGGACTTGTGTATAACGTCAAGTGGTCTTTCCGCCATTTTCACGCACCTCCAAACAATCAAAGCTCATAGCGATAACTGGGAAAACGGTTTATAACTCTTTCCGTCCGCGGGATTGAGGCATTCTCCAAAACCTTTTTATGAACCCCCCCTTACTCAAGTCTCAGGTGGTGAGCGATGGAAAAAAAGCCCGATAAGTATGAAATCTTGCAGGATTTGATGAGGAGGCGGGGCTTTGCCTGGGGCAGCTTTGAAATCTACGGCGGTTCACGCGGATTCTATGATTACGGTCCGCTCGGGGCGGCTATAAAGCGTAAAATCGAGCGGAAGATAAGGAAAGCCTTCCAGAGGGAGGGCTTCTTCGAGCTTGAGACACCGGACATAACACCGGAAAAGGTCTTCATAGCGAGCGGCCACATCGAGAAGTTCGTCGATCCGATAGTCGAGTGCCGGAAATGCGGCGCCCGCTTTAGAGCAGATCATCTCGTTGAAGAAGCCCTCGGAATAGACACCGAGGGAATGAGCGCTGAGCACCTTACGGAACTCATTAAGGAGCACAACATACGCTGTCCCGAGTGCGGCGGCGAGCTTGGTGAGGTCTGGTACTTCAACCTCATGTTCGAGACCAAGATAGGCCCCTATGGAGATCAGAAGGGCTACCTAAGGCCCGAGACCGCCCAGGGTATCTTCGTCAACTTTAAGCGCCTTAACGCCTTCGCGAGAAACAGGCTCCCCTTCGGCGTCTTCCAGGTTGGAAAGGCCTACCGCAACGAGATTTCACCGAGGAAGGGGATGCTCCGCCTCAGGGAGTTCACACAGGCAGAAGCGGAGATATTTTTCAACCCAAAGGAGACCGCTCATCCCCACTTCGACGAGGTTAAGGATGAGGTTCTCCTCCTCTACCCGATTGAAAACCAGCTCAAGAACCTTGGAATGGTGAAGATGACGGCCGAAAAGGCCGTGAAGAATGGCTACGTCATGAACACCTTCTTCGCCTACTACATGGTCATGGTTAAGAGGACGCTCCTCGACATCGGCATCCCCGAGGACAAGATACGCTTTAGACAACAGCTCCCGGAGGAGAGGGCACACTATTCGAGGGATACCTGGGACGCTGAAATCTACAGCGAGCGCTTCGGCTGGGTGGAGTGTGTTGGGATAGCCAATCGTGGCGACTACGACCTGAGCAGACACCTGCGTGAGAGCGGGACCGACCTTACCGTCCTCATCCACTACGATGAGCCGAAGATAATCAAGCACCTTAAAGTGAACCTCAACATGAAGCGCGTCGGTCCGAAGCTCAAGAAAGATGCCAAGAGGATAAACGACCTCATCCAGGGCTGGGGTGAGGAGAAGAAGCGCGAGCTGGTTGAGCTACTCAAGAAGGATGGCAAGGTTGAGATAGAGGGCTACGATCTTGAAAAGGATGACTTCATAATCAAGGAGATCAAAGAGAAGGTCACCGGCGAGAAGATAGTGCCCCACGTTCTTGAGCCGAGTTTTGGCATCGACAGGCCCTTCTACCTGCTCCTCGAGAACTCGCTGGTTATTGAGGAGGATAGAACTTACCTCAGGCTCAAGAAGGACATGGCGCCGATAGAAGTGGCTGTTCTGCCCCTCGTTGCTAAGGAGCCGCTCAAGGGCATCGCCTACGAGCTCTCCAGAACCCTTCAGAAGGCGGGCTTCATAGCGGTTTACGACGAGAAGGACACCGTTGGGAGGCGCTACATGCGCTACGACGAGATAGGCACGCCGTATTGCGTAACTGTTGACAACCAGACGCCAGAAGATAACACGGTTACCATTCGCGACCGCGACACGAGGGAGCAGGTGAGGGTTAGCATAGCGGAGCTTCCTGAAAAGCTGAGGGAGCTGATTTTCAGGGGTTAATCTACATTTACCCCTATTGATTATTCATGAATTCCCTAAGGATGAGAACCCAATGCCAAATCCTCTCACAAAAAAAGAACTTCTAAATCTCATTAAACTTGTACGGGAAGCTTTTGGGTGTATATCTGAATTAAAAAGTAAGAATGATTTGGCTAGATGGATACAGTATCCGAAGGTGCCCTCCATATTAAGTGAGTCATTGGTTTTCCATTTGGTGCGGGATCATATATTGCCGCTCCCGATAGAGGACGTGAGTACATTCAAATTTAGAACTAAAGAAGGGGATATCCTCTTTGAAAACGGGGACGATATGATACACGTCGAAGTTAAAGCTACTGGAAAAAGCAAATTTCAATATTTGGGAGAGAAGGACATTAAAGCGGATTATTTAATATGGGTAAACTTTGAAGATTTCTTTGAGAGAAAGGGCGCCAATCAAGTTAAAATAATCACTTTTGAAAGAATAGGCAAATATATAACATCCCCTAGAAAAATTACACTGTCAAAACTTAAAGAAGAAACAAAGCAGTCAGGTATACTGTGCATCAAGATTGACATAATCAAGTATTTGGAAAAAACCCAGAGTTATACTCAGAGATACCAGTCAAAAACAAGCAGAGGCCGCGTTTAGACCTAAGCCAAGTCCGCCCCCAAGTTGTTCTCACAATTCTTCCCCGCTCATCTTTTCTCAGTTGACTGCAAAAGTATAAAAGGTCTGGGCTGGAGATGGGATTCATGTCGCGGAGAATCCACCTCATCTACAAGCGCATTCCCAACCGCGTGCTGGAACGAGACGACGAAGTGGTTGCAGATTTGGACAACATAATCATTGCCAGATCCAGCTTCTCCGGTATGCTCACCCCACTCAGGGTGAACGGTGTGAAAGTGATAGACAACGGCTATGGAATGGTGTATTTCGCCTTCGTCGGAAAGAACTATGACATCCTCAAGGTCTATGATGAAGAAGAGAACTTTAAAGGTCTCTATGTCGATGTTCTAGCATACACCAGACGCGATGGGGACACTCTGGAGATGCTCGATCTATTCCTGGATATCTTCATCTTCCCAAATGGAGAAGCCTTCCTCCTCGACGAGGATGAGCTTGAAATGGCCCTGAACTACGGGCTGATTGACAGGGAAACCTTTAACTTCGCCTATTCAGTGGCTGACGAACTGCTCGAAAAGCTCAAGCGCGGTGAGTTTCCGCCTCAAATCGTGTGGGAGTACGGGTGAGGGGGTTGAGATGGAAGAGGTCCTTAAGGAGACGAAGGAGGGGACTCTTTTACTCGTCTATGTCCAGCCAAATGCGAAGAAGGACACGGTTGAAGGCGTCGATGAATGGCGCGGCCGCTTGAAGGTTAAAATCAAGGCCCCACCCGTTGAGGGGAAGGCGAACAAGGAAGTGGTGAAGTTCTTCTCGAAGCTGCTCGGAGTGGAGGTCGAGATAGTGAATGGGGAAACGAGCAGGGAGAAGGATTTATTGATTAAGGGGATGAGCCCGGAAGAGGTGAGGAAGAAGCTCGACCTCTGAGCTCAGCGGTACTTCATGAAGAGCATGTAGAAAACCGCCCCCCGCCAGGAGGGCCTCGAGACCAAAGCAGTAGAGGGAGATTTTTCTCTTTTGCCACACTGTCAGGGTGCAATTCCCCGTGAACAAGCAACATGCCCTCTGGAAAGAAAAAGGAGGGTTAAAGTTCTAGTCTCCCTTCAAAGGTTATCACGGCCTTCCCGCCGATCCACGGCTGGTCCCCTTCGAATTCAACGTGAACCCTGCCCTCCCTCCTTAGAGCGTGCCCCTGCTCAAAGACGTACCTGTCTTTTACCAGCTTCCCCGTGAGCCTTAGATAGCCGGCGAGAATCCCGCTGGCGGTTCCAGTTACCGGATCTTCCGGAACTCCAATGGCAGGAGCGAAGAATCTTCCTGCGGCATCAAACTGGGAGTCAAGGGTATAAACGTAGACCCCGATTATCCCGTTTTCCCTTGAGAACTCGGCGAGCCTCTCCATATCCGGCCGGAGATCCATCAGCTCCTTGAACGTCGGGATGCCAACGATGCCCTCGGGTGTCCCCGTCGTCATCGCAAACGCTGGCCCCGCAAGGTTATCTGATCCCAAGATTTCTTTCAGTGCTTCCAAGTTCAACTCGCCGAGGACTTCGGGCTTCAGCTGCTTGAGCCACACCTTCCCGTCTTTGATGAGGACGTCGATCTCACCAGCCCTGGAGAACATCCGGTTGACGCCCTCGGGCGCCATGCCGAGGCACCAGAGCAGGTAGAAGGTAGCAACCGTCGCGTGGCCGCAGAGGGGAATCTCGTCCCCTGGGGTGAAAAACCTTACCCTGAACCCGTGTTCCTCAAACCATACAAAAGCAGTCTCCGAGAGGTTGAGCTCGCCCGCGATGGCCAGCATAGTCTCCCTGTCGAGCTCTGGACAGTCGAGAACAACGGCGGCTGGGTTCCCTTTGAACGGCCTGTCCGTGAAGGCGTCCACCTTAAAGGCCCCACATTCCACAGCGTTCACCAGGAAAAATTAGGACGGGAGCAAAAAAGGGTTGTGGTCTCACTTCAGAATCCCCAAACTCATGTTCGTCTTCCTTATACTCCCCCATTTATCCGCCAGCTCAAACATCGCCCTTATTGCGTCAACGTTCTCAGGAACCACATCGCTCTCCTGGTGCACCGCCTGGATGTAAAAGAGCCTGTTTCCGCGAATGTTTATGCTCTCCTTCCAGACCGCTATCTCGTAGAGGTTGTTCCATTCACGGTGCAGGTCGCGGGCAAACTCTATAATCTGTGCCGTGCTGTCGAAGCCCTTCTCCTTCTCGAAGAGCAGAACGCGCGTAGTGTTTTCGAAGATATCAATGACGTCTTTCTCAGTCAGCGGCTTCTTCAGTTCAATCATTATGCTATGGACGTGCATTAATGTTGTCGGCACGATGAACGCGGAGGTCTCAATGTTTATCGGAAGAACCGTCTGGACGTCCGGCCCGTGGTGCGATGGAACTATAACGCTTGGCGTTATGGCATTTATCGGGCCGCGCTTGGAATCGTTAGGGTCTGCGGCGCGGCGTATCATCACGGCGTAGGCGTAGTCTATGTACTCCTGCAGGGCTGAGAGCGTTCTGGTCAAACCGGTCGTGTTGCAGGAAACGACGCGGACGTAGTCTTTCCCTATGGCCTTCTCGTAGTTGGCTTGGGCAACGAAGGAGACCTCCGCAGTTGAGGCCTTTTCGCCGCCCTCGAAAACCGCCTTCACACCGGCCTTCTCGTAGAGTACCTTGTTCTTCACCCCCATTCCACCGGGAGTTGCATCGACGATGACATCGACCTTGTTTAGGAGGTCTTCCAGCGTTCCAGAGGCCTCAAAGCCTACCTTCTCGAAGCGCGGGAGGAACTCCACGCTCGCGGCGTATATCGGGATGCCAAGCTCCCTCGAGCGGTAGGCCTCGAAGTCTGGCTTCGTCTTCGTGACGCCGATGAGCTTCATATCATCCTGCCTTGAAACTGCGTAGGCGACGCGCTTCCCTATCGTTCCGTAACCGTTGACACCAACCTTGACCTTCATGGAACCACCGGGAATTTTACGACGGTAAAATACTTAAGCCTTGTTTTCACCGGCGGTGAGAGGGAATGTTTTTACGGAGTTTGCCGTATAACTAAATGGGTGATCCCCATGAGAAAGGGGAAAAGACCCTTTGAAAGGCCCCTCCTGTTACTCGGTGAGGCCATCTCCCAGCCTGACACATTCAACAGACAGTTCTTCGAGTGGAACGGGCTTTTGAGGTTCTCGCGGAAGAAGCGCAAACTCTCTTCGCCCTCCGTCTGAGGGGAAGGTTTAAAGCGTTCTCTCCGAAGGTTCTTCGGTGGTGGCCATGCTAGCTGAGGTTCTGACGATTGGGGATGAGCTTTTGACAGGAAACACAACGGACAGCAACTCCACGTTTATAGCAAAGGGGCTCACGGAGAGGGGGTATTGGGTGAGGAGAAAGACCACCGTTGGCGACGACGTTGATGAGATAAGTGCCGTTATACGCGAGATCCTCAACAGAAAACCGGAAGTCCTGGTCATAAGCGGCGGCCTCGGTCCGACCCACGACGACGTAACGATGCTGGCCGTTGCTAAGGCACTCGATAGAAAACTTACCCTCTGCGAAGAGTGTCTTGAGAAAATTAAAGGGTTCTACGAGCACCTGTACGGAGAGGGCTACATAGATGATCCCGAACTCAACGAAGCTCGCAAAAAGATGGCCTACCTACCGGAGGGAGCTGAAGCATTGGATAACAGTGAAGGAGCCGCTCCCGGGGCTTATATAGAGCAGGAGGGCGTTAGAATCTTTGTTCTACCTGGAATGCCCCGCGAGATGAAGACGATGTTTGAAAGGGGAGTTCTCCCGAGACTTGGCAGGAGAAAGTTCATCCAGAGAAAGCTTTTAGCGGAGGTAACTGACGAGAGCAAACTGGCACCGATTCTCAATGAAACCCTGAAACACTTCAACGTCAGAATTCACTCCTCACCAAAGGGATTCGGAAAGTACATCGGGATAATCCTCTTCGGCGAGAGCAAGGAAGAGATAGAACGCGCGAAGGCCTTCATGGAGGACAAAGGGATCCGCTTCGAAGAGGGCTGGTGAAAGTTCAGGCCTTTACTAAACGGTGATTGTTATGCTCCCACAGGAAGTTCGCTCTATACTTGAAGAGATGCGGTCCGAGAGGATAAAGGGTGCGAGCTGGCTGGCTATGAAGGGGGCGGAAGCTTACATCGCCCTCGCAGACATCCTTGAGGGAGAAGAGCTGGAGAACGCGTTGAAGGAGATGAAAACCGAGGTCCCGGCGATTAACAGAACCATAGCCTCACTCTACAACCTCTCCCGATTCATCCCCGTGACCGGAAATCCCGAAGTCGTGAGGGCCAAAGCGGAGGAATTTCTCCGCCTCGCAGAGGAGGCCAAGAGCGAGATTGGGAACATCGGAAGCGAACTTATCGATGAAAACGAGGTTGTTATCACGCACTCTTTCTCCTCGGCCGTTCTGGAGATTTTTAGGGTGGCAAAAAAGAAAGGAAAGCACTTTAAGGTAATCCTCACCGAGAGCGCGCCAGACTATGAGGGGATAGCTTTAGCTGGAAAGCTGGAGGAACTCGGGGTTCCCTTTGAAGTGATAACCGACGCCCAGCTCGGCCTCTTCGCGGAAAAGGCGACGCTCGCTCTAGTTGGAGCGGACAACATCACAAGCGACGGTGCAGTGATCAACAAAGCGGGCACGTATCCCCTTGCACTAGCGTGCCACGACAATGGCATTCCCTTCTACGCCGCGGCTGAGAGCTTCAAACTCCATCCAAAGCTTACCTCGGGGGATGTGGAGATCGTCGAGAGGCCCTACGCGAGGCAGGGCTATCGCGTCAGGAACTTCCTCTTTGACGTGACCCCGTGGCGTTACGTTCGGGGCGTGATAACGGAGCTTGGTATTCTGGTACCCCCAAAGGAGATATAACGGCAAAAGCGATGTGCCGCATTCCAAAGCAGGAACAGGAAACAGAAATCAAAGAAGAGGGAAAGTTCACTCCCCGTGGACAAGCCAGAGGAGCGCTCCCCTGATGGAGGGCCGGTTACTCTTAATGTACTTGTGGTGGTAGATGTCGTCCAATCCCCTGCTGGAGCAAACGGCCATCCTTCCGCTCCCGGTCGCCGTAGTGATGGGCTTGCTCCCTGTTGTGCAGAAGGGCTTCCATCTGCATCAATGGGATAACCATCTCCAGGAGTGCTCTTCGGCATCCGCAAAGCCTAAAAGCTGCGGCCACTAAACCCCAAAGGTGGTCAAAATGTCCATTACAACCAAAACCGGAGATAAGGGTTTAACCGGCCTCTTTACCGGTGAGCGCATTGCCAAGTATTCCCCCGTAATGGAAGCCAACGGGACGATAGACGAGCTTGACAGCTTTCTCGGCGAGGCGAAGCACTACGTCCCCGAGGAGATGGCGGAGACACTGGAGAAGATCCAGGTTCAGCTCTACGGCATCATGGGTGAACTCGCCAGCAAGGGGAAGTACGTTAAAGTTGGTGAAGAAGAGGTTAAATGGATGGAGGGACTCATAACAAAGTACGAGGAAGAGTTCCAGATGAAGGCCTTTGTCCTGCCCGGTTCCACAATAGCGAGCGCCAAACTGGACATCTGTAGAACGATTGCCAGAAGGGCAGAGAGGAAGGTTGCCAAGCTCGTCCTCGATTACGGTTTCGGCAAAAATGCATTAGTTTACCTCAACAGACTGAGCGATCTGCTCTTCATAATGGCCAGGATCATTGAGAAGAGGGAAGGAAAAATCAAGGAAGTTAAGTGAGTCTCGTTCCATCTTACCCCTTCTCTTTTGCCCCGATTTCCTCTTCTCCAGTGAGGATTTTCCGATATTTAACCCAGTAGTAGAGCACCACCGCCCCCATCCCTACCCACAGCACAACGGAGACCAACCAGGCGGGATAGCGGTCGAGGAGCGGGCCGACGGCTAGGAGGCCTAGGGGGCCGGCAGCGTGCATCAAAACCATCATCGCCGACATGACACGCCCCCTGACTTCCGTTGGAATCGCGCGCTGTATCTTGGCGTTTATCGGCACACTTTCGAAGGCCTCAATCGCCCCCCAGAGGACGTTCACCCCGGCGAGGAGAAGGAACGCCGTGTCCGTGGTGAGGTTCGAGGAGGGACTTATGAGCCACGTGAAGATCAGTATCATGATGCCGTCGAAGAGCAGGGCGTGGAAGAGATACCTTCCGGCTTTTCTGCCGAACTTCGCCGCTATGAGCGCGTTCCCTATTAAAGCTCCAACCATGAAAGCGCTCTCCTGGAGGCCGAACTGGTAACTTGAGAACCTCAGTATCTCCCTCATCGCGTAGGGCATTAGAACGGCCCCAAATGGCTCGGCAAAGGTTATCATGAATATTGCAAAGCCCATGAGCGTCCAGAGGTAGCGGTTCGAGCGGAGGAATGCTATGCCCTCCTTTATGTCGGAAACGACTTGACCGAGGCTCTCAAGCTCTCTCGCCTTCCACTCGTACCTTATGAGGATCTCAAAGAGGCCGGAACCGAAGAAACTCACCGCGTTCACGAGGAGAGCAATGGGAATACCGCCTATCGCATAGATAAAGCCCCCCAAAGCTGGCCCCACAAGACGAGCGAAGATGTTAAAGGAACTTGTTATGGAATTGGCCCGCTCAAGCTCATTTGGCTCGACCAGATCCGGAAACATCGCACCCGTTGACGCACCGAAGAAGGCGCCCATCGTGGCCATTATAACCTGGACAATAAGAAGCTGGTAAATACCGATGAAGTTGAAGGCTAAAACGCCGAAGAGTAAAACCCCGCGCGCAAGGTCGAAGCTCACCATGAGATGTTTCCGGTTATAGCGATCGCCGATTACGCCCGCGAAAGGCATGACGAGCATAGCCGGTATCATCTCGGCAAGGATGAAGGCGGTCATCATTCCGCCACTATGTGTCCGGTCAAGAACGTAGAGTGGCAACGCGACGTCCTGAACCGCCCATCCCACTTGCGAAACGAACCTCCCTACGGCAAAGAGCCAGAAGTCCCTGCTGAGGCTCAAGTCATCACCTTCCCTATCTTCTCACCCACCCTCATAATGGTTTCGCCGAAGCCCAGGTAATAGAAGACCGCTATGACAAAGCTAACGGTCGAGAGAATCCCAACCAGCTCGTAAACAGGGATCACGTTGAGGAGTGGGCCAATAAGGGCCATTCCAACCGGAGTCGTCGCCATAACGGCAGTCTCAAATGCTGAGAAGAACCTTGAACGCACCTCGTTCGGAACCGCCTTCTGGAGCTTCGTGAAGAGCGGGACGTTCACGAGAGTGTTGAAGAGACCGAAGAGAACGAACGTGACTATAAGAATTGGGTATGCTATGCTCCTGAAAGCTGGATACGCCGCCAGGACGAGGAGGAACATCACTGAGAACTGGAGAAAAGCCGCCTTGAAGAAAACCCCTTCGGAGCGTTTCTTCAACTTTCCTGCTATGAGAAGGTTCCCGGCCAGGGCTCCAAGGGTTGCAGCGGTCTCTATACTCCCGAACTGGACGGCTGAGAGACCTAGAATGCTCCTTGTCAGATAGGGCAGGATGACGGCAAAGATTGGATTCAGTAAGGTGTTAAGAATTACCGCGAGGCTGACGAGGATTAGCAGCCCCTCGGAATTTCTTATGAACCTGAAGCCCTCAATCATGTCCTCCCAGACCTCTCTGGGGCTTGAAATTTTCCTCGTTTCCCAGCGGTACTCTATCAGCATCTCAAAGAGGCCAGAACCGAAGAAGCTCATCGCGTTTATGAGGATGGCGAGCTTTATCCCTCCAAGTGCATATATCAGCCCGCCGAGAACCGGGCCGACTATCCTGAGAACCTGCCCTCCAGATCTCAGGATGGAGTTTGCCTGTGCGAGCTGTTCTTTCCTCACGAGGTCGGGGAACATGCCGCTTATCCCGGCCGAGAAGAAGGCTCCAAGGATGCTCATAAGAACCTGAACGGCGAGGAGTTCCCGGATTCCGAGCAGGCTGAAGGCCAGAACGCCGAAGAGCAGAATCCCTCGAGCTATATCGAGGCCGTACATGAGCCTCTTCCTGTTGTAGCGGTCGCCTATGACACCGGCTATCGGATTGATTAGCAGCCTCGGGATTAGCTCGGCCATCACGAATGCGCTCATCACCGCTCCGCTGCCTGTTTTGTCGAGGACATAAAGAGGAACGGCCACATCCTGAATCACCCATCCAGCCTGTGATATCCACCTTCCCACAGTGTAGAGCCAGAAGTTCCGTCCGAGGGCCTTTAGACCGTTGAGCATCCATACTAACCCCCCTCAGTTTTACCATAATTAAGTATTTATGTGATTAATGGATTAAATAAAAACTTAGAGCAGTTCCACCCTCACGTCTCCGTTGACCGTACTCACCCTCACCTCATAGTCACCGGTTCCTATAACGGGGTTCTCGGGGTCGATGTTAATGAACCTAACATCCCCGTTAACCCTCTTCGCAAGTATCCTTGCATCGCAGAAGTCCGTGAGGCGGAGAGTAATGCCACCGTTAACGCAGCTCAGCTCAACGTCGTCCTCAAGCTCATCGATGATAACCGTAAGACTCCCGTTCACTGTGGATGCCTTTAGGGGGCCCGCGATCGACAAGTGGGCCGTTATTCCTCCGTTCACTGATTTTAGGAATTCTGTCTCACAACTTTCCAGTGTTATTCCTCCATTTACCGTGACAACCTCTTTGAAGCGCACGTCCTTTCCCCTGACGGTTCCAGTAACGTTGTTGAGGTCAACTACTGCGTTCCTTGGTATCTTCAGCAATATCTCGGCCCAGCTGTCCTTTCCAAGGTGGTTGAAGAACTTCCTCCTCGGTTTTTCCACCACTGTAAGGGTTCCGTTCTTCAGATCCGTTTCCACCCTAACATCGTCCCCGTGGAGCCTGTACTCCAGCTCGACGTACTCCTTATCCCACCCTTCAATCTCGACCTTACCTGCCACGGCCTTTATCTTGACTTCCTTCACGTTTTCAAACTTCATTCTCTCACCTCACGTATTCCATCAGCTCGTCAAGAAGCTCCTTCACCCTCTTGTTTAGCAGGGTTCTGTCTATTCCGAGGCCTTCTATCAGCTCGGCGCTCTGCTCCTCGACTATCTCCTTCGCTTTTCTGACGACCAGTTTGTACGCCTCACTGCTCTCGATTGTGTGACTCTTACCCCCGACTCGTATCCTGACGGTGCCGTCCCTGGCAGAGATGACGACGTCCTCTATCTTTACCCTTGCGCGTCCTCTACCAACGGTCACCGAGACATCCCTAGAACGAAGGGACACAGCTTCCCCAAGGCTCAGAACCTCGTTCCCGCTCCTGTAGGTAACCCTCTCGCCCTCGACCTCGATGGTGTACTCGTCGGTCTGTATTCTCAGCCTGTTCCCGACCTTCGTAAGCTGGAAGCCGTTGGTGAGTTCTCTGATGGTGAGCATCTCACCGGGCGGTTTCTCGGGGTTCCCCTCGTGGATGTGTATCGGTCCTATCTTTACCTCCTCCCCTGTCGGGGTGCTTATGACTTCCACGAAGGGCACCTTCACGTACTCAAAATCTTCTCCTTCGTAGACCTTTACGAGGCCGAGGTCGACGACGCTGGCCTTGTTCTCATCCCGGTAGAGTCTGTCCGGGTTCAGCAGCGGCTCCACCGTCGAGACAAACGCCGGGTCTGGGGTGGTTTTTCCGCCCGCTATGTTTTCCCCGATCCAGACCGCGACCGGTGCGAGGAGTCTCTTCCGCACCCTCCCGAGGGGTGTCCCGGCATCGACCTCAAGCTCCCCATCGAGAACCCAGCCAACGTGCTTCCTCCCGAACCTAACGGGGTAGGCCTTCCCGCTTCCCTTCAGCTTCACGTCTCCAAAGTCGGCTCCGGCGAACTCATAGGCTTTCCTTTCAACCTTCCACTCGAGCCTCCTCTCGTCGAATTTCGACAGGAGTAGACCCGCTAGGGCAAGGACGACGGCGTAGGCGAAGGCCGTCCCATCGTAGGAGCTTAACCTATCACTCATCCCCAGCCACTGGCCGAAGAATAGGAAAACGCTCGTCCACAGGAAGGCCTTGGCGAGGGCGAAGACAACCCCGCTGACCGTCACCCCGAGCCATTTGCCGACGCTCAGCAGTTCAAAGGCGAAGATGAGCGCTATTATCGCGTAGACCATCTGATCGTTGTAGGCCTCGATCCTCAACGGGCCTTTGAATAGCCACAGCAGGAGCAGGAGTGCGGTGAGCGCCTCCAGATACTCCGCGAGCTTAAAGCGCGGCCCATCGTTCCGTATGGCCCCATATTTCCATTCCCATCGAAAACTCATTCTTCCACCTCCTCAAGGGCAGTGATTATCTCAAGCAAGCGCAGAAACAAACGTCCGTTGGGTGAAATCTTGTATCCGTCCCCTTTTCTCACCATCCCCGTCTTCGTGAGGAGCTTCAAATGGTGCGAGACGGTAGGGCTCTCAACCCTAAGGGCCTCCTTTATCTCCTTGAAGCCCATCGGCCTCTCCGAGAGCATCTTGAGTATCCTTATCCTGTCCGGGTTTGCGAGGGCCTTGAGGGTCTTAGCCGCTTTCTCCTCGTCGAGTTCCGGAAGCTTTCCGCCCTCAAGCTTTCTCCTCAGACGGGCCTTTATGGAGAGCATGACCTCGTCCACGGGATTGATATTCTCCTCTAGCACCTCCAGCCTCTTCTTCAGCTCCTCGAGCTGGGCCTTCAGGTTGTTCTCCATGCTACCACCGGGTACATATTTCTGTAGTACATTTTTCTGTATTTAATTGGGATGATTGGTATATAAAAGTTTATCGGTTTAGACTAAGGGTGCCCATTCCTCCCTATGCTCAGCATGTAGGGTACGTTAAGCCCGAACGATTATAGGATCGTGAAGTATGAGAATTGTGGTGCTGAAACCGATAGGACGTTATCGGCTCTTGGAATGTTCGTTTGAGAGACTCAAAGATGTGGGGAGTTCCCTTTCTCTCAGAAAGCTAGCCAGTGAAGACGAGGCTGGAAGATTATCCGCTACTTTTGAAATAATCGTAGCGGATAACAGAAGGAGAGAATCCAATAACCACAGACTTAAAAATTGAGAAATCCAAAAGGGAGCAGGTTATCATTCTTTCTTCAAAAGCTCCGTCTCGATTGCCCTTATCTCCCCATCGAGTATATCGCGTATCTTCTTCAGAAGCTCAAGGTACTCCCCAATGGTTTCCCTGTTCATCTTCCTTTCTTCCCCCATGGTTTCCAGCTTCTTCTTGAGGGCTTCGTGGTAGTTTGCCGCCATGTAGAGAACGCGGAGGGCCAAATCATTCGAGGTCTTGAGGTATTCTATGCCCTTTGGTGTCAGGCTGTACTTTACCCTTCGAACCCTGCCACGGTACTCTTCCCTTGGCTCTAGGAGACCATCCTCAACCATCTTGTTTAGTATAGTATAAAGGTTGCTGTGGCTTGGCTTCCAGAGGCCAACTGCGAGCTTCTCAAGCTCCTTCAGTATCTCGTAGCCGTGTGTCTCACCCTTCAGGCCAACTATAACGAGTATTATATCCTTTAGTGGAACTGTGAAGAGCCCTTTGATGATTCTCCTTTCAACATCTTCCTCCATGATCATCACTCATGTCTAATAGTTACACCAAAACCCTTATAAATGCATCTGTTAACGACATGTCGAACTTAGACATGTTTGAGATTGCAGTATTGAAGATTAACATAGGTGATGACGATGGCGTGGAATGACTGGATTGTAAAGCACTCGAAGCTCATCATCGCCCTCTGGGTTGTTACCATAATTCTCGCCACACCGCTGGCGATGAAGCTTAGCAACGTCACCAATTACAGTATGAGCCAGTTCCTTCCAAAGCACGTTGAGTCGGTCGAAGTTCAGGATAATATGACGAAGTACTTTCCCAGCTTTGCTCAGAACAATAATATGACTTACATAATCATTACCAACATCAATGTAAGCAGTCCTGAGGCAAAGGAAGCATACGAACGGTTTAAGGTCGAAGCGAGCCCCTACGGGAGCAACTTCACCTCTTACTATGATGCCATTGATATGCTCCACAATGAGTCTTACGAGATTGCCCTCAACCTCACGAAAACCACGGCCAACCTGACAGGGGTGCTTTACAACTCTGCGATAAACGCGAGCGATGCCTATGGGATAACGCTCACTCAGATCGAGAACCTCAGCAACCAGGTTAAAATCCTGAACGAGACCGTCCCCGAACTTGCCAGGGTATACCTTTCGCTCGAGAATAACCTAACTGTGCTCTACAACCAAAGTCTTGCCCTTAAAATGGCCCTCAATCAGACCGATACAGCATACGTGGAACTCCATCAGAACCTGACCAAGGCAAGCGAGCAGTTGAGGAGTTTGAACTCCACGATAGCGGGACTGAACGTCGGTCTCTACAACCTGAGCGACAGCTATGCCAAAACGTACCTTGGCACGATTGGAACCTACGACGCACTCGTTCAATCCGGAGCCTATGAGATGGGACTCAACAACGCAACGGCTCAGGGAATTGCCATCCAGCTGGGCGTTCCGGTCGAGTTTGTCTATGTGGTTTACAATGCGACGTATCCTGCCTACTCGATCTATGGGGCAACTGCCATAACCGACGGCTTCCTGGCCAACGTCACGAAGGGGATAATCCTCAGTCGCATAAACGAACCAATGCAGAAGAACCTGGCCGAAGCGTACTCAGTTGCCTTTTATCATGGTGTCACAACCTTTGATAAAGAGATGGGGGGCAACTACACCCTTACCCATCTCGGGAAGGACGCAGCTAAACCCGTCAGCGAGATAGCGAATAAGTCCCTTGAGAACCTCCCGTTCGTCATTGAAGAAGCTGGAGGAAGCTTTGAGGTTCCAGGATTCGGGGAGGTTCCAGCACAAACTCTAGCATACATTACCAACGTTTCCGTAGGTCTGGGAAGAAACCCATCGCCTCCTAATGTGGAGAACGCGACTATTGGAGTGGCCAAAGTCCTGATGAAGGGCAGTCCCCTCTTGGAGATGCCGAACGCCGGGAGGATACTCAGAACACTTCTCGTTTATGGCCCTACACGGGGGCTTGAAACCAACCTGCTCGCCAGTGCACTCAGGAAGAAGCTCTCAGGGGAGCTACCTGACCAGATAGCCAAAACCGTCGTTGGTTTTGATCCAAACGCCACGGGCGTTCTAACGAGAAAGCCAGAGACTCTGAAAGCGGCCACGGTTTCACTTCTCACCAAGATACTCAAAGAGAAGGGTGTTGAGCTTCCGGGGAGTGTTATAGGTGAGGTCTACGACTCCAACGGAAACGTCACAGCGATAGCGAAGGAACTCCTGATTCAGAAGACTTCCGAGAGAGTGGGAAGCGAGAAGGCGGCCGAGATCATAGTCAACGAGGTCCTCAAGAACCCATGGGAGCTGGTCAAGGGAACCGGAGTAAAGGAAGCCGTCAAAGAGATAATAACAAGCCTCGCCGGAAACGCACCGGTAGACATTGGGAAGGTTGTGGACGAGCTTTATGCCGGTGAAAGCACCAAGGAAATAGCATACGGCCTGTTCGAGAAAGGTGTCAACGAGAAACTTGCCAACGTTACCGCCCCAGAAGACGTCAAGAAGACCCTGAAGGGAATAATGCTGGCCGTCGCCGGGAACTATCCTATGAGCGACTCTCAGATTCAGGCTCTAGTTAAGGAGAGAACCGCGGGACTGGTTGGAAAACTCGTTGGGAAGATCAACCTCGGCGTCCCGCTCCACGTGAACACAACCCAGCTCGTTGAGGTAGCCTTCAGGTTTAGGGATGACCCGGGGAAAATAACGAGGGAAGATGTTAAACCTGTAGAGGAGCAGGTTTACCCGTCCGTTTATGGCCTTGCGAAGGACTATATAAGCATGCTCAAGAGTCCCAACAACACCACAATGCTGGTATCGATGGTTCCAAAGGACACCAGCGTAACAAACGCCAAGGAGCAGAGCAGGATTCCCTACGAAAACACACTCAAGGCTAAAGAGGTTCTATTGAAGGAGATGAGGAAGCACTTCCCGAAGGCCGAAGCATACATCAGTGGAACGCCGGTTCAGACCTATGAAATGATACACTACGGCAAGGAAGACGACAGCAGGACCACAAAGTTCAGCTTCATAGGGGCCTTGATAGTGCTCTTTATAATCCTTGGGGCAGCGCTTCTAGCGACGCTCCTACCCTTCACAGGTGTTGCTACCGCAACGCTCACCGCTCTGGGGATCCTCTACATGCTCGCGAAGGGCGACGTGATAAACGTTGGAAGCTGGGCGCAGACGATCACCGTGACGACCGCACTCGGTCTCGGTATAGACTACTCAACTTATTACCTTCACCGCTTCAAGGAGTATCTTGCAGAGGGCTACGATCACAACAGGGCCGCGAGTGAGGCATTGAAAAGAACAAAGGACGCCATACTCGCAAGTGCCTCCGTTGATGCGGTGGCCTTTGCAAGCTTCATGCTCGCCTGGGAGTTCCCAATATTCAAAGAGATGGGTATGATAGCACCCATAGCGGTGTTGGTCGTCTTCGCCGCCAGTCTGACCCTCATACCGGCTATAACCGCCCTCATCGGAGACAAATCAGCCTTCTGGTGGCCGAGACACATAGGGCACGTTAAAGAGAGCGACGTCCACAAGGAAAGCAGAATCGCTAGATGGTCGGTCAAACACGCCAAGGCAGTGTTACTCATATTCCTCCTCCTGCTTGCTCCGGCAGTTTACACTTTTACCAACTTCAACGGGACACACGACATCAAGCTGTTCCTGCCAAAGGACAGTGAAACCTACCACTTCCTTGAAATAAGTCAGAGCAAGCTCGGGGCCGACGTGATGGGTGCCACCTACGTCCTGATTAAGTTTAACCATAACGTCACCAATAGCGACCTTTCAACAATCAACGGAGTAGTGAGGAACATCGAGAAGATAGACGGCGTTAAGCACGTCTACACCGTGACCCAGCCTTATGGAAAGCCCGTAAACACTAACCTGAGCCAGCTCAAGGCCATAGGTGGTGGTAGATACCTCTCGAGCACGGGCAATATGATCCTCATCGAGGTAGTCAGCAGGTACCAGTCAACGACCCCCCAAGCCCACAGGATAGTTAGGAGCATTAGGACCCTATTGAAGAACTACGAAGCCAGCGGAAAGATAGCAAAGGGCATGGTGGGCGGCGGTGCAGCTTTAGACCTCGACCTCAGCAACTTGATCAACAATATATTCTGGCACAGAATCCTGCCAGTAGCGCTAGTGCTGATGTTCCTACTGCTTATACCAGCGCTCAAGGGCATTCCCGCTGTTATTTCGACGATGGCAACAGTCGGCACTGGGGTGCTCCTCAGCATAGCAATATCAACATGGCTCTTCCAGAAGCTCTTTGGACAGGAGATCATGTGGTTCCTGCCGCTGATGGTGTTCATCGTGCTCATGGGAGTGGGCATAGATTACAACAGCTTCTACCTCGTCAAAGCGAGGGACGAGTTTGAGCGCCGCTCCCCCAAAGACGCCCTCGTAGTTGCGGCAGGAACGATAGATCTCGTTGTCATCGGCCTAGCAACGGTGTTAGGAACCACGTACGGTGCATTGATGACCAGTTCGACGTGGGGGACGAGGGAAATAGGCTTTGCACTTGCCGCAGGAGTGCTGATAACGGCAACCCTCGCCGTTTATTTCCTCGGCCCGGCGATGATGGGTCTCTTCGGCGAGAAGGCCTGGTGGCCATTGCACAGGACCAAGAAGAAGGAATGATGTCCCGACTTCCTTTCTCTCTTTGTATTAATACTCGACATCCTTTTAAACGCTGAGACCCTCGGTTAAACCATGAACATCATCGAGATGCTCGCACTAATCGGGTTTGGATACCTCCTGAAACTCATGGTTAGGAAGGAAAGACCCTTCGACTGGCTCCGCTTCATCACCAATGATATCCTGCTGGCCTTCTTTGTCTTCGGAAACGTTGCGAGCAAAGATTTGGCCTATCTCCTCAGCATAAAGACCGTTTTCCTTTACGTCTTCCTGATAATCGCCATAAGCTTCTCCACCTCTTATCTCTACGGTAGATTTGTACTCAAAAACAACCCCTGGGCCGGTGCTCTTATGGTGCTCTCGGTTTATCCTAACACCGCGGCTTTAGGCTTTCCAATAGCGAGCCTCTTTCTGAAGGATATAACGCCGGCTATCCTATACTCAACTACCAATTCGATGATAGTGATTCCAATTGTTACATTTATAGCAGCCCATTACTCGAGCGGGGGAGCGAACGTTGGGGACAGTCTCATGAAAGCCCTCAAGTTCCCTCCAACATTGGCGAATCTTCTAGCCCTTGGCCTCGTCATCGCTGGGATCAGTCTCCCCAACTGGTTCATTGGGCCTTTAACGACAATCGGCTGGCTCAGTATCCCGCTCCTTCTCATCTACTTCGGCTCGAGGATAACGTTGAGGGCCTTTGAGATGAGAAAGCTCCTCGAGGTGGGGGCTTTTCGAATAGTGGTTCCTTTCATTTTTGTTTTCCTTACTCTTCACTGGGCGAGTAGAAGCGTCCTCTACTCCGTTTTGGTGGAGGCGAGCATGCCACCGGCCATAGCGGCCAACGCGATTCTGGCGCAGTACAGGCTCAAGGCCAATGAAGCGATAAGCGTTACCTTCGTACTAACCCTCTTGGTCATTGGACTCTTCGTTGCCCTAAGGTTCATGACTGGCTTAGGTTAATCTTTTAACTCCATCCATCGTTTTAACCTTGGTGATAACATGGAGAGGGTCGTCGAAATTCTGCGCGAAATACTTGAGATACCTTCGCCAACGGGCTACACGAAGGAGGTTCTGGAGCACATTGAGAAGAAGCTCAACGAAGCGGGGATAAAGACCTACTATACAAACAAGGGTGCCCTGATAGCGGGAAACCACCCGGAGCCGGAGCTTGTGGTGGCGGGTCACGTTGACACGCTTGGAGCTATGGTCAAGGGGGTTCTCCCGGACGGAAACCTGAGCTTCACGCGCGTCGGAGGGCTTCTCCTCCCAACGTTTGAGGGCGAGTATTGCACAATAATAACCCGCTCCGGGAAGCGCTATAGAGGAACGCTCCTCCTTAAGAACCCGAGCGTCCACGTGAACAAAGATGCGGGGAAGAAGGAGCGCACTGAGGAGAACATGTACATCCGCCTTGACGCCGAGGTTGAAAAGAAGGAGGACACCGAGAAGATCGGGATAAGGCCAGGTGACTTCATAGCCTTTGACCCGAAGTTTGAGTACGCCAACGGCTTCGTTAAGGCCCACTTCCTCGACGACAAGGCGAGCGTAGCGGTTATGATCGACCTGATGCTTGAGCTTGGAGCGGAGAGACTGGAGAGGCTCCCGGTGGCTTTCTTCTTCTCGCCCTACGAAGAGGTGGGGCACGGAGGTTCTGCCGGCTATCCCCCGAGCACGAAGGAGCTCCTCGTGGTTGACATGGGCGTTGTCGGCGACGGAGTTTACGGTAAGGAGACTGCTGTTTCAATAGGCGCAAAGGACTCCAGCGGCCCCTACGACTACGAGATGACGAGCAGGCTCATCGAGCTGGCCGAGAAGAGGGACATCCCGCACGTCGTCGACGTCTTCCCCTACTACGGCTCCGATGGTTCCGCCGCCCTCAGGGCCGGCTGGGACTTCCGCGTTGCCCTCATCGGCCAGGGAGTCCACGCGAGCCACGGCATGGAGAGGACTCACGTTAAAGGCCTCTTAGCGACCAAAGAGCTGATAAAAGCCTACATCGAGGAAAAGTTTGGGCTTTGAGTCTCTGTTTATCTTTCCTATCGAGGCCTTTAATACATTCCCGTGCGGATTATTTCCACAAAAATAAAAGGCTAGAAAATTTGAAGCCCTCACTGCGGGGGACCCCCAAAGCCCACGGAGGCCTCAGGGGATTTGGGCTTTGATCATTTCGTTTTGGATGCTGTTAAACTGATTGAAAAGTACACTAAATACGTCATAGTCAGTGGGTACGTCACCATACTCCTTGGGCGCTCAAGGGGCACCGAGGACGTTGACTTTGTGATTGAACCCCTTCATAGGAAGGAGTTTGAACAGCTGTGCAGTGAAGCACTGAGAAGCGGATTTGAATTCCTGAACCCGGAAGACTGCGGTGGACTCTATGAGATGCTCCAAGAAAAAATGGGCATTAGAATGGCTAGGAAGGGTGAGATAATCCCCAACGCAAAAATAAAGTTTCCCAAGGATACCTTCCATGAAGAGGCTTTAAAGAAACACATCCTCACTGTGCTCAACAATGATGAAATCTACGTCTCACCACTCGAGCTCCAGATAGCGTACAAGCTCTACCTGGGGAGTGATAAAGACGTGGAGGATGCATTTTTCCTCTACGAGCTTTTCAAGGAAAATCTCGATCGGAGGCTCCTCAATGGGTACGCAAAAAGGCTCAAAGTTGAGGTTCCATTCTAACCGGAACATGGAGGAGAGGCTGGCTGGCCTTCATAAGGCTCTACGTCAAGAGGCTGAAGGAGAAACCCGGACGAGGTACTCAAACAGCAGGTCAGGCTCGTTGACTCTTTTCTGAAAGCCGCGAGGAACTTCCCACTCACAAAGGGGGAGTACCTCAGGCTCAAGGGGGAGCTGAAAGTAAAGAAAAAAGCTTAGGCCTCACTCTATCTTGGCTCCACACACCGGGCAGAACTTCGCTCCTTCCGGGACTATGTGACCGTTGGGGCAGCGCTTTATCTCGTGACCGCAGTAGGGGCAGAAGCGGGCGCCCTTCGGAATCGGCTTCCCACAGTAGGGGCATATTTCCTGCCCCTGCGCCGCAGGCCCTGCCGGGGCGGCGGGCTGGGCTGATTGCGCCGGGGCCGCTGGAGGAACTCCGCCGCCGGCATATTGCTGTGCAGGCTGGGCCGGTTGAGCGGGCTGCATGAGCTGGGGTATCAGGACCATGCCTGTCCCGACGGCCGCGCTCCCGCTCTTCCCGAGCTCTGCCGCGACCTGCTTTGCAGTGTCCATCTGCATTACGCTCTGGGCGTTGCCCGTCTGCATTATCCAGAAGAGCCTCTGGCGCCACTCGTCGGTCGTATTTACTCCCTCGATTTTGACATCGATGAGTTCAAGGCCGAGCCTGCGGAAGTCCTCGATGAGCTTGACCTTGACCTGCGTGCTCACCATGTCGAGGTTCTGGAAGAGGTCAACGATTGAATAGCTTGAGAGGTGCTTCATCATGCCCTCGTTGAAGTACGCCCTGATGAACTTGGTGACGTCGGCGGTGTCGTAGAGACCCTGGCCGCCAACCACTTCCGTTATGAAGAGAACAGGGTCTGCCACTTTGAACCAGTAGACGCCGTAGTACTTGACCGGGGCAAGCTCCTTTGTCTGCGTCCCCCCACCGTATCTCCCCTGGAACTGCTTCATGCTGACAAAGATGACCGTCGCCTTGAAGGGGCTGTTGCTCCCACCGACGAGCTTGTAGAGGAGCGGGAGGTTCTGGGTCGTCAGGGTATGTCTTCCCGGCCCAAGGACGTCGTAGATTTTCCCGTCGCGCATGAAGACTGCCACTTCGTACTCGTGGACTATAAGCTGTGCGCCCCATTTTATGACCTCGTTTGGGTACCTCCAGATTATCTCGTCTTCTCCGGGGTTCACCCATTCGACTACCTGCACCATCTCACTCACCCGCCGCGAAACTCATCCTCTTGTCCAGGACCTCCTCGAAGGAGTTCAGCTTGTCGTCGAGGTCGAGGACGGCCATGCCAAGGGCCTGCGGGTTGGCAATCCCCCCGTTGATGGCCCCGACACCGTCCCGTATTCCCTCGGCCAGCTCTATCATCTTCGCGTCGTACTCGATGAGCTTCTTTATCTCGTCTTCCCTGAACTTTATCCTGTCGAAGTAGCCCGCGTAGCCGGCCTCAGCGTGCCTGACCCTGCTCTCAAGGGGCATAAGCTTCTTTCTCATGGTGTCTATCGCCACCAGCTGGGGGCAGCTGACCATCGCACACCTCTGCAGAGAGCGCTCCATCTCACGCCGGGCCTGTGCGAGTACCTCGGCAACCTTGCCGCGGACGAGCCTGTCGTCCTCCCTCAAAAGCTCCTTCTTCTTGTAGCCGTGAAAGCCCGGAATAACGAGCTCAAGCTTTTCAACTATCGAGGTTTCCTTTCCCATGATACCACCTCCCCCATCACAGGACCCTGAAGTAGACGTTGCCCCTGTCCGTCTTCATTACCTGACTCACCGTCCTCCTGCCCACGGAGCCCCTCACGAATATCCCGGCCCCTCCAGCCGCGCCTGCGACGAGACCGCCGATGACTCCCCATGCGGTGCTCAGGGCGGCGGAGGCGATGAGCCCCAGCAGAACCCCGACTCCGATGACACCGCCGCCAAGGAGCGTGGCCTTCTTCCTTGCCCCAGACATCAGCGGGTACTCGCCCCGTATCACCCTCCCGTCGGTGCCGTCAACGAAGTTCACGAAGGTCTCCCCTCCGTACTCATAGTGGACTTCCCAGAGGGGGTAGTGGACGAGACCCTGGAACTTGACGGTGAGGTCAAGCTCCCCCGCGCTGCTGCCCTCCTCGCTGGCCTCTTTCCTGAGGGCGCTTTCAAGCCGTGAGTGCGCTATCCCCTCCGCCTCTTCCCTCTTCATCTCCGGCTCGTGATACTTCCCCTTTTTGACGGTGGCCTCGTCGAAGAAGTGCTTCCCCCTAACCGGGAACGGGTAGTTCATCAGCAGGGTTTTGAACGGCGATCCTACCGGAATTCCGAGGAATTCCACTTCCTCAACGCTCTCCTTAACCCTGCTCTTCCCGTGAAGGTAGAAGAAGTAAACCGGAACCCAGTAGAGCTCCTTCTTCAGAACCTTCGCGCCGGTTATGTCCGCGGGGGCGCCGTACTGCCTCGAGAGGAACTTGAGCAGCAGCCCGGCGGGATCCTTCTTTATGGGTGGGAAGAAGAAGTGCTCCTCCTGAACTTCCGAGCCCGTGTGGATGTGGAAAGTGGTTCCGCAGTAAGGGCAGGTCGCCACGCTCACCGTGTCGGGAACCTTAAACGTTGCCGAGCATGTGGGACACGTTACCTCCATCTCCCTCACCCCAGAACGCCCTTCCGCTCACGCTCAACGCGCTGGCCTTCGAGGGCCTTGCTTCCAGTGAACCAGCTGAGGGCCGCACCACCGCCCATGGCCAGAACCGCGAAGATGGAGGAGCTGGCAAAGGTCGCCGCTCCAAAGGCTGCGACCAGTATGCCGATCCCGGCACCCGTGAGGTACTGGGCCCTCCTGAAAATGTTCATCGGCTCCGTTGCCGCAACGCCCTTTCCGTCCCAGCCCGCGAAGACGACGTGGAATATCGAATCGCCGTAGCGGTAGTAGACCGTCCACATCGGCAGGAGGAGCAGCTTAACGTCCTGCGGCTCGTCGGCGTGGACATCGAAGCGCTCTATCCTGTCCGACTTTGCTAGGAAGCGGTTCCTTATTATGTCGATTGCATCCTCGCGCATCGTGAGGACGGCGTGCTTTTCATCCATCTCCGTGTTCAGGATTTCGAGCTTTATCCTGCCCCACTCACCCTCCTCCAGATCGAGGAGTCTCTTCCCCCCCGGCAGGGTCTTGGAGAAGTGGGTTACCAGGTCATCAACCCCGAAGCTCTTCACCTGCCTCCTCGCCGAACCGAGGAGCCGCATATCCTCGTCCACCTTCTCCGTGTAGTGCCTTTCAACGGTGTGACAGTGGGTGTTCCCCTTTGAATCAGTATGACACTCCTCCTCCCGCTTCATGTAGCGAACCGTACCGTAAACGTGGACCTTTCCGTTCCAGTATGGAGCGTAGTGCCCCTCGATGTCGACGACCTGGAGGTCTTCCTTTATCCTCTTTAGATCGAAGTCGTGCTCGACCCTGTCCCAAAAGGCTTTGGCTATGGCGTTTTTATCTAGGGATGGGACGATGAGAATGCCCTCTGTCTTCAGGTTCCCGCTGATGTGGTTCGGAAAACCGCAGTAGGGACATACCGCGACTATCGTTTCCGGCGAAACCTCAAGCGGTGCACCACACCGCTCACACTTAAAGCCACCTTCCTCCATGGAGACCACTCTATGATATAAACGGTGTTTATCTATTTAAGGTGTATTGTTAGAGGGGAATTTGCGGGAAGAGAACTGCATCTAATCACTTCACCGCCATTTTAAATCTCTTCCCGCAGGTTCTTCACGAGCCTCAGAAGCTCCCAGAGGTCGCTTACATAGTAGTCCGCCCCCTCTACCTTCCCAAAGCGAACCACGTTAACGGTCTTTAAGCCGGCTCTTTCTCCGGCGAGAACGTCGTGAATGCTGTCCCCAACCATCCAGGCTTCATCTGGCTTCAGATTCA